>DATHNR010000271.1:0-5488 GCA_035485835.1 Puia sp. | reverse complement strand
TCAGGTCCGGCATTGGCTACAGGCAAAACATTCGCAACAGGAATGCTGTCAGCCGCATTTACAATAATGGTGTCAAGAGCAGATGAAGTAGCATTGTTATTATCAGTTACGCTTAATTGATAAATATAAGTTCCCTGCGTTAAACCACTGACTTTTGTAAATGCTGCAGAAGGAGTTGCCAATATGCCACCCGTTCCTGAAACTAACACCCATGCATAACTGGTGATACTTCCATCCGGATCGTAGGACCTGGTTCCATCAAGAACGGTATTACTGGTGGGCAGTGTCAGTGTTTGTGCAGCGCCCGTCAGAACAACCGGGGGAAGATTTGGAGGGGGTGGTATGATCGCACCACCATGTTGCACAGCGCCAATATCGTAAGCACCGATTCTTGGATTATGATAATAATCATCCTGAACAAGGGCAAGCGTAAGACCTTTGCCGATTACAGGACTACTATCTGCCGGCACGCAAGTAACAGGGTCCACTATGCCATCAGGTTTATCGAAATACATATTATTTGAGGAATCTGAAATCCAGGTATTACTGGATTGATTCATGGTTATTGGGGGCTTACCATTCGTAGTCAGATTAAATCCAAGATTATTCCTTGTCTGACAAATCCAGGGAGGTGAAAACATTCCGACAACCGCAAGAGACGACCAGTAACCAATATGGTCTTCCTTATTTCCGGCGGTATTATTAAATATATAGCAGTTGCCGCCTGTTGTATATTGGGTGAACTCAACCGGATCCACCCGTGTATCCAACGAACCATATTGAGTGCTGTTGAGATCTATATTATTGTAGAAATAAGTATTGCCAGTTTGTTTGAGGCCCACATTCCAAATACGAATAATATATCCACGCCCCCCAAACCTGTAAATGTTATGAATACTGCCATTCCCGTTCATAAAAAAAATACCTATATCCCCGGAAAGAGTATTTGTTCCTTTATAAGTAACCTTCCAGTCATGCGCATCGATTCTGAATATGATTCCTCTTACTTCATTTCCATTGGTCAGTGTACTATCGATTTTTATCCGGCTTAAAACAATACTATCCATATAACATTCCAGATCTTTTGCTTCTCCCCATCCACCCATCAATAACATTCCGGATCTGAAAAGTGTTATTGAATCAAAACTGCACATATATAATTTTAATGAGGAGGTATCACCATTATATACATTGTGATCCGAAGCATCATTCGTGTTTCCGGCGCAATCCATAAAAGAGATATTTTTTTCAACACAACGCCTTGAGTTGCCATCCCAGCGGATGGCAATGCCCGGAATATTACTGAATTGGAAACCCGAGAAGACACATTCTGCCAGCGTGTTAAGTGTAACTTGTCCGTTAAACATAACAACACCACCATTATTTGTAATTGTTATTCCGGTCAGAAGGTTGAATGCAGCACCTGAATACTGCCCCGAAGTGATTGCGAGTGTATCTCCCTGATTTAGCCCTGTCATATCCGGAACTGAAATAAATCCTGAGCCCGAACCAATAACAATTGTTTTAGCCTGTAAGGAAGCCGTACTGAATAATATTAATAATACAGAAAAAAGGAAGGAACGCGGAGATAAAAATCTCCCTGAGAGAAGGAAATAGCCTTCCATAGTATTGGATATTTGGATTTATCACAAGGATCTAAAACGCACGGTTTAGAAGATCAAATTTCCTGCCAAAACCATGCGAAATGTCATGCAATTCAAATCATTGAAGTATTCAGGCCATTTACCGCTGATTATACTTATAATTTATTTTTACTACAACCTGTCCTTTTTTATCATAGCATATATCACCCTCTTTCAAACCATTGGCGTTGTAATTATAAATCCATTTCTGGTAGTCTGTTGAACCTGATGGAACAAAGAGCATGGAAGAAATATGTCCGGAATTATATTCAAAAATATAATCCGGCAATAATCTTCCAGCTTTCTGATTGTAGCGCACAATATCTGTCAGCCTTCCATCGTTGTCGTAATAATAGTAGGTGGAGGGCAATTTTTGTCCCGCCCTGACCGGCTTTTCTTCAGTGATATTTCCGTTCTCATCTTTTTCGAAAGAAACGATGGTAGTGTCTGATTCTCCTTTTATTTTGATCATCTGTATCAGTATAGTCCCTGCATAAATCCAAATATGCTTTTCGGTAGCCACTATATGGTTATCCGTTTCCACTGAATTATTCAGCAGGCTGCTGATATTCCCGGTTTCATTATAACTGTATTCGGTAGTGCTTTTAAATGTATCGCTTGTATCGACTGTTTTAACAAGTCGACCTTTGGCGTCATAATAAGTGGTAACGGTGGATTCCGGTATATCTGTGGACTTAGTAAACGTTGAAATGGAACTGAAATCTGAAGGAATATTTTGTGTGCAGGTAAAACCAGGTGTGGGTTCATCGTTTGCATCTATGCTTATAATATCAACTTCCTTTATTTTATGGTCGTGCAGCAATTTCCAGTTATCCTGGTTTTGCTTTGTAAGCACTATATCCTTATAATAATATTGCGATTTGGACGAAAAAGCTATCAAGAGGAAAACCAGGATGAAGGGAAAACGACCACACATAGGACCAATTAATTTAATTCTATTTTCTAAACGGAAAAAGCAGGTGTTAATTATTGCCAGTATCTTTATTTTTAATTAAAAAAGTAGTGTCACACAGCAAGATAAGAACAGAAAAGATATGTCTAAACTGCGGAACCGAAACAACCGGCAGGTATTGCCCAGCCTGTGGACAGGAAAATATCGAGCCAAAACAAACCGTTTGGCACCTTCTCACCCATTTTTTTTCGGATTTAACGCATTTTGATGGTAAATTTTTTATTACGGTAAAGGACCTTTTTGCAAAACCCGGGTTCTTATCCAAAGAATATATGATTGGAAAAAGGGCCACTTACCTGGACCCTATCCGTATGTATATTTTTACATCTGCTTTTTTCTTTCTTATTTTTTTTTCAGTCATTAACCTGAATAAAATACCCGTTGGTAATGTTGCCAAAACAGAAATTCAAAACGATCCTGATCTAAGGAAACTCATTTCGGGAGCCAAGACTGCCAGAGACTCTTTGGAAATACTTAAAGATTACAATAGTGAAGCGAACCCATTTTTAAAGATAAATGTGGATAGTTCCAAGAAAACTAAGGGGTACACTAATTTAAGGTATCATACACTTGAATCCTATGATTCTTCACAAAATGCCCTCCCCCCTGAACAAAGAGATGGATGGCTGATGAGGAGAATTAGCATCAGAATAATTATCATCGAACAACGACTCGAGAAAGACCAGGGAGGGTTTATCCGGGAACTGATAAGCAATTTCATCCATAATTTTCCAAAGATGCTTTTTATTTCTCTGCCGATCTTCGCATTATTACTCAAGCTGCTGTATGTGCGCCGGAAACAATTTTACTATGTAGATCACGGAATCTTTGCGGTGCATCTGTATATTTTTTCATTCCTTCTCCTGCTGGTCTATTTTGGTATAATGGAATTGCGATCAACTACAAAATGGCACTGGCTTAATTTGTTGTTTATACCGATTTTCATTTATCCTTTCTTTTATTATTATAAAGCCATGCGCAGATTTTACGGACAGAGGAGGGGTAAAACGAGTTTAAAATATATATTGCTTTTTATGTTATCTTCTTTTGTAATGTTAATGATATTTATCATCGGTGCAGTTTTTACATTTATCGAAACTTAGTCAATGGAATCTGAAAATCTTTCAAAGGCGTTTTTACGGTTAGTTGAAATTATGGACGAGCTCAGAGAGAAATGTCCCTGGGATCGCAAACAAACTATTCAGACATTAAGAACACTGAGTATTGAAGAATTATATGAACTGACGGATGCGATTATTTCGGAGGACTGGGCAGGAATAAAAGAAGAACTGGGTGATCTGTTCCTGCACCTGCTTTTTTATGCAAGAATTGCAAAAGAACAAAACCGCTTCAGCCTGGAAGATGTTCTCCGGGGTATCAGTGAAAAACTTATAGCGCGCCACCCCCATATATATGGTGACGTGATCGTGAATTCTGAAGAAGACGTGAAAAAGAACTGGGAGAAACTTAAACTCCGTGAAGGCAAAAAATCGGTTTTATCCGGGGTTCCTACTTCTCTCCCGGCCATTGTAAAAGCCATTCGTTTGCAGGAGAAATCCAGGCAGGTGGGTTTTGAATGGAGTAATACCCGGGAGGTTTGGGAAAAAGTAGAAGAGGAAAAAAGGGAGCTTGAGGAAGCTGTACTATCAGGCAATCTGGACCAGATTGAGGAAGAATTTGGCGACCTTATCTTTTCGATGATTAATTATGCACGATTTTTGAGTATTGATGCAGAAACGGCACTCGAACGGACCAACCGGAAATTCATACTTCGTTTCATGAAAATGGAGGAAGCGGTTGGCTTAACTGGTAAAAAGATGACTGACCTTTCTCTATCAGAACTCGATACGATCTGGAATACGGTTAAAAAGCAAAAAACGACTGATTGATTTTATTTCTAAAAAATTTCTTACTTAGGAATATTTACCTAGTCCTTACAGGGATCTTTCTGTTTATTGCAGCATATGGTATCAATACCTACCTGAGCGGGAATTCCACCACAAGAATTCTCAGGAATTCCATCGAATCTTTTTTACAGGAAAGAGAAAATGATTTCCAGAAATTAATCCGGAATGAACTAAAGGTTCGAAGGCTTTCTGATAAAAATTATTCGCTGGCTGAACTCAATGACCTCATGGATAAGCAATACGGGGTCCTTATCTATGAACGGAATCATCCCTTCAGCGAGCATCTCACTTTTTGGAGTGATCAGTCATCTGTACTGCCAGACAGCTTCCTGCTTAAACCCGATGGAAATTATTTTGCTAATCTCAGTAACGGTCAGTATGAAATTATAAAGCATTCTTATAATGAAATGCTGCCTTATCCGCTTACGGTCCTTGCACTTATTCCAATCAGGTGGCAATATTTTATTTCAACAGAAAACCTGAAACCGGCATTTGTTGGATTTCCCTCAGCCGAGAACCGGGTTCGTATTACTTCGAGTCCTTCCCTTTTCCCTGTAAAGAATAGGGATGGACAAATTCTTTTCTACCTGGTTAAAACTGAATCTTATCATGCTGCAAAATACAGCCTGTTCCTGCTCTTGGTTGTTTTTACGGGCGTACTCCTGCTCATGGTTATTATCCATAATCTGGCACATGCCATTGCCGAGAAGTATAACCGGCTGGCAGGGATAATTTTTCTTGTTGTTACTATTTTGTGCTTTCGGATCATCACTTATTATTTCCCTGGCATATTTCATTTCCGACAGTATGAATTATTCGATCCTACTATTTACAGTTCAAATTTCATCCTGCGTTCTCTGGGTGATCTGCTGATCAACACGTTGCTATTTTGCTGGATAGTAATTTTTATACAACAGGAAATAAGTGAATACAGGATTCCTGTATTCAGGAATTTTTCAAAAAGG
>DATHNR010000270.1:0-2121 GCA_035485835.1 Puia sp. | reverse complement strand
ATTATTATCCTCAGAATAGGTTTTTAGCAGGACTCCTTCACTGGCTTTGTTTTAGTGTAGCAATCGTAATAAATTACTTCATTTAATTGTCAATTGTAAATGGTTAATTGTTAACGGGTAAATTCATAAAGTTCCAACATCCACGACTTTGCGATATCTGCAGTCATTAACAATTATCAATTAACAATTACCTTTGTGGTTCAAATAGTGTAAATGAAATTTGGTGTCATCGTATTTCCGGGTTCTAATTGTGACAGGGATATGCAATTTGCTCTTCAGAACGAACTGTGTTACGAAGTGGTCATGTTATGGCATAAGGATACCGACCTTTCGATGTTTTCTACGGAGGATTGCATAGTGCTACCGGGAGGATTTTCTTATGGAGATTATCTTCGATGTGGCGCTATTGCGAGATTTAGTCCGCTGATGCAGCCTCTGATACGATTTGCCGAGAAGGGAGGAATGGTTCTCGGCGTTTGTAATGGATTCCAGATTTTATGCGAATCCCATCTGCTGCCCGGTGTATTATTAAGAAACTCCAATCAGCAGTTTATCGGGAAAAACATATACATGAAAACAGAAAACGGAGAAGCCCTGAAAATACCAATTGCTCATGGGGAGGGAAGATATTATGCAGATGACAAACTATTGGATGAAATGGAAGCAGGTGGCCAGGTGATATGGAAATATTGTGATGCGGAAGGAAATATAACACCTGAATCGAATCCGAACGGAAGTACCCGGAGTATCGCCGGAATCTGCAATAAAGAACGGAATGTTTTTGGCCTGATGCCCCATCCCGAAAGAGCAGTTTCAGAAAGTCTTGCAAATACGGATGGTCGAAAATTGTTTCAACAGATCTTTAACAGCAGGAGCTTTCATTCTATAAACAGGCAATCTGCTTTGGCATTACCATAGGTTATTCAAAGGCTATGTACAAAAGGTTCGGATTATTATTTCTCTTTATCAGTTTATTTTTCTTCGAGGGTAATAGTCAGGATAGTACCGCAATTACCTGGCAGGTCCAAACTACTGATTCAGATAGCGGCAGTTACCTACTAATTTTTACTGCAAAGATAAAACCCGGATGGCAGTTGTATTCTCCAAACCAGGATTTGAATGGTACACCTTCAATGGAAATAAACTTCGCGGACAGCAGTTTTTCCGTAACCCTCCCATTTATGTTTGTGAACGGAATATCAGAAAAGAAAAAAGTTGCCCTGTTTAATGATTCTTCATATTTGATATATAATAGCGGCGCTGGTTTCTCCATACCTCTAAATATTAAAGGAACAGTTCCTTCTCACCTGTTTGGTTCGCTCATTTTTTATTATGGTAAGGAAGATTCATTTTATTCAGGAAATTTTTCTTTTGATGCTACTATACAGGGAGGGGAAGATATGTCCTCCAGAATACGAATCAACAGTTTTGACCTGAAACATCCCGTGAGTCCCTGCGGTGATACCGGTACTGCAGGAAAGGGACTGCTTAGTATTTTTCTACTGGGATTGCTGGGAGGCTTCATTGCACTGTTAACACCCTGTGTGTTTCCGCTTATCCCTCTCACTGTTTCATTTTTTACTAAAAGCAGCAGCTCTGGGAAAGCACATGCTTTTTTATATGGATTTTTTATATTTCTGATATACGTTTTACTAAGCCTTCCTTTCTATCTCCTGGATCATGTGAATCCTGAAATATTAAATACGATTTCGACAAGCATATGGCTCAACCTATTCTTTTTTCTGATTTTCGTAGTATTCGCGATTTCATTTTTCGGATATTTTGAAATCACTTTGCCGGGAAGTGTAGCAAATTCTGTAAATAGTAAATCAGGTGGCACCAGTTTACTTGGAATATTTTTCATGGCCCTTACGCTGGCAATTGTTTCATTTTCCTGCACGGGTCCAATTCTGGGTTCTCTGCTCGTTGGGGCACTTTCGAATAATGGCGGGGCGATTCAGCTGACCATTGGAATGGGTGGATTCGGTCTCGGTCTGGCGCTGCCTTTTGCAGTTTTTGCACTATTTCCCGGATGGCTTGGATCATTGCCAAAATCTGGTGGCTGGCTGGGTTCGGTAAAAGTGGTATTGGGATTCCTGGAATTGGCTATGGCTATTAAAT
>DATHNR010000269.1:0-7778 GCA_035485835.1 Puia sp. | reverse complement strand
GAGAAACTTTTTGTAGGAACAGATAAATGGTTTTATTCTGCTGGCGAAAATATCTGGTTTAAAGTTTTCATGCTTGATGCCGTTTCACTCAGACCCATTCACGAAGGCAAAAACTTGTTCCTCGACCTTGTAAACGATAAGGACAGTGTTATAAGCCAGGCGCTATTGAATGTAGGGGAGAGAAGAATGAGTGGGAGTATTTTATTACCTCCAAATTTAAAAGAGGGGTATTATTGGATAAGAGCATACACAAGAAATATTCTTCTTCACGATAGTAACGGGATTTTTATTAAGCCTGTGTATGTCATCAATGCAGGAAATCCGGATCCCAGATCACTTACAGAAGCCTATAATAAAACAGTTGTTGACGCAGAAGATACAAGTGCACCGCGGCTCCTTTTTTATCCCGAAGGCGGCTCCATTATTGCAGGAACGACAGCTACCATTGCATTCAGGGCTTTGAATGCCAGGGGTGAACCACTCGAAGTATCAGGATGGGTAACAGATACCCGTGATAGTATTGCAACAAACTTTAAAACTACATTACCGGGCCTTGGAAAATTCTCCTTTGATGCATGGAATCCCAGAAAATATTTTGCACACATTAAGTGGAAAAATAATCGGGTGATAACTTATCCATTACCACATATTGATCAGTTTGCCAGTCAGCTTTCTTTGACAGAACAAAACAGCCAAACGATTAAGGTTCGCGTATCGCTGGGTGATTCGCTTTACAATAAAAATAAAAAGACTTTTCTCTTAGGGATCAGTCGCGATAGTCTTTGTTTTGCTGCGAGTGGAACTAACATGTATGATGTGCAAATACCAAAATCCAATTTCCCAAAAGGAAGAGCAACCCTGTTTTTGTTTAACGAAGAAAAAGAAATTGTCAGTGAGAGATCTATTTATATTGATACCGGATTTACCAGGGTCGTAGTTGAAACAGATAAGTCTGTTTATGGCCCAAGAGAAAAAGTAAAACTGAATCTGAATTCATCGTCTTCAGAAGGCCATCCACTAGGCGCCTTATTCACAGTCTCTGTAACAGATGACCGTTTCTCTTCTCCCTTAACGGAGCAGGATATATTTATTGGATTCAACCCGGATCATATTGAATTGCCTGAAACCGGAACATCTGCAGGTACGGATTGGGAGAATAAATATTCTTTGCAGGATATTGATCTGATCATGCTGATGCAGAAAAAACTTTATGCAAATTGGAATTTCAACACGTCTGATGCACAGGCTAATGCTCCTTATCCTTATGCTGATGTTGACAGCAATCTGTTAGCCGTTAAGGGAAAGATAGAAGGCAAAGGCAATAAGCCGGTCGGTGGATGTCTCGTTTATCTACAATCAAAAACTAAATCCATATTTCAAAATGATACGACTGATGAAAATGGTCATTTCCAGTTTTATGTAGGGGATTTTGACGATGGTGAACGGTTTGACCTGAAGGTCACTAATTTAAAAGGAAATGGTATAGAAGGAAGGGTAGTATTAGAAAATTTAGGATTCCCTCGGTTTGCAACACCAGGTCAGTTAAAAAGGAGATTTGATAAATCTGATTTGAATATCATTCGCCATTTTAAAACACGTCAGCCTGATTCCACTCTATTCGCAAATGACAATAGGTTGTTAAAACCAGTAAATGTCAAAGGAACGAAAACAAAAGGGGCACCATATGATCAAAGTAAAAGAGTTAGTACTACTTCATATATAATCACAAGCGATCAGCTTAGTACCGGAGACCCGAATGCGCTTGTCAATGCCATTAGAAATGTTCCCGGATTGTATACGGGCGCGACTTCCAGTGGCATGACTTCCAACTACTTGTTACTCCTGGATGGAGTTGATGCAAATACCGACATGCTGACTTCTGTCAATCCGCTTCAGGTAGATTTTATTGAGGTACTCAGAGGTCCTGAAACCGCCTACTATGGTATGCAAGGGTCGGACGGTGTGATACTCGTTAATACTATTAATAAAACAAAAGAAGTCACCACTGTAGATGATAAAGGAACAGCAGTCATATTTCCCAAGGGATATTTTAAAAAGACTGAATTTCCATCCCCTGATTATGATAAAAAAGAAAAAAATAAAAATGCTTCTTACCCTGACTTGCGCAATACTATTTATTGGAATGGAGATTTGCAGACTGACAACAATGGGAAAGTGGGTGTCGTTTTCTTTACTGCAGATGCTTCAGCTACATATACAGCCACTGTATTAGGCATAACAGCAACAGGAGAATTAGTTTACAAACAGATTAAAATCAAACGGCAGTAGTCATTGTTTTCGAAACCTGTAACTGATTCCATATGCAGGTTATTTTAGGTGTAATTTTTCACTTTCTTGGAGGTTTCGCCTCGGGAAGTTTTTACATTCCTTTTAAGAAAGTAAGAGGCTGGTCATGGGAAAGTTTCTGGATTATCGGGGGGCTTTTTTCCTGGCTTATCGTTCCACCCATTGCGGCATGGTTAACCATACCCGGATTTGCAGAAATTATTAAAAACACTTCTTCAGAAACAATCGGCTATACTTATTTATTTGGCCTGCTTTGGGGAATCGGAGGATTGACATATGGATTGGGCGTTCGGTACCTGGGCGTTTCGCTGGGCAGTACAATCATATTAGGGCTTTGCGCCGTTTTTGGTTCAATTATTCCATCTGTCTATTATAATTTTTTTCCAAAGCAAGGAAAGGATAGTTTTAGTATGCTTTTGCATTCGCACTGGGGACAATGGGTATTATCCGGTATCATCATTTGTGTTATAGGTATCATTGTTTGCGGAAAATCCGGAATGATGAAAGAGCGGCAGTTATCTAAAAATCGCGAAATAGTTGACTACAACAAAGACTATAAATTTACTTTAGGAATTGTTGTTGCCATTGTTTCAGGAGTTCTCAGTGCCTGTTTTAATTTTGGTATCGAAGCAGGAAAGCCGATGGCTGAAACCGCCAATATCATTTGGAAATCATCGCACCCTGCTCAGGGTAACTTTCTATTTCAGAATAATGTGATATATATAATTATTCTCTGGGGTGGATTAACAACCAACCTGATATGGTGCGCGATACTTAATTATCGAAATAAAACATATGGTGATTATACGGATCATAAAAAGCCGCTATTCAAAAACTATTTGTTTTGTGCACTCGCAGGAACAACCTGGTTTCTTCAATTTTTCTTTTATGGTATGGGAGAAAGTAAACTGGGAAACGGAGCCAGTTCCTGGATCCTTCATATGGCATTCATTATTCTTACCGCCAATATCTGGGGTTTATTATTGAAAGAGTGGAAAGGGTTAAACAGGAAAACGATCATGACACTTATTCTGGGAATATTTATCATTATAATTTCTATTCTCGTTGTGGGCTACGGTAACTCAATTAAACAGTCATAATTAATAATTCATAAAATGTCAATCAATACGACCCGGTTCAGGCATGTGAGTTACTTATGGAATGAGGCGATAGCAACTGAACTTGCGGGAGATGAAGTAGCATTATTGATTTACCGGTCTAATCTGCTTGGAGCGGATTTGCGTTTAACGAATTATGGAGGAGGGAATACATCTTGTAAAACGATAGAAAAAGACCCCCTTACAGGAAATCCGGTTGAAGTAATGTGGATTAAAGGCTCTGGAGGAGATATCGGCACACTTAAAAAAAGCGGATTAGCTGCTCTTTATGTTGATCGTTTAAAGGGACTTAAAAACGTTTACAAAGGGCTCAGCCATGAGGACGAAATGGTTGAGCTTTTTAATCACAGTATTTTTGATTTAAATTCAAAAGCACCTTCTATAGATACTCCCCTTCATGGGTTTCTCCCATTTAAACATATTGATCATTTACATCCCGATGCAGCCATCGCAATTGCAGCAGCTAAAGATGGTAAGCAGATAACCCAAAAACTTTTTAATGGTTCTGTTGGTTGGGTTGACTGGCAACGACCGGGTTTTGATTTAGGATTAAAATTGAAAGAATGTCTCGATAGCAATCCCGGGATCAGGGGAATCATGCTGGGATCACATGGATTGTTTACCTGGGGGAATACTTCTTACGAGAGTTATATCAATACGATGGAGGTAGTTGAAATCTGCGCCGATTATCTTGAAAAGAATTATGGAAAAAAGGGTCCTGTTTTTGGAGGACAAAAATTAAAAAGCCTGAATAAGGTGGGTCGTAAATCGCAAGCTGTTGCACTGGCGCCTTTGCTCCGTGGTTTTTGTTCTTCTGGCACTAAAATGATTGGTCACTTTACGGATGATGAACGCGTATTGGAATATATTAATTCGAATGATCTGAAAAGACTTGCTCCGATGGGAACAAGTTGCCCCGATCATTTTCTTCGTACAAAAATAAGTCCGCTGGTTTTAGATCTTGCAAGTGATGAAGATCTGACTGATCCGTCAGCCATTAAACTTAAACTGGCACCTGCCTTTGATGCATATCGTAAAATGTATACTGAATATTATAATGCATGCAAAAAAGAAAACAGCCCGGCTATCCGTGATGCAAACCCTGTCGTGATTCTGTATCCGGGTGTTGGCATGTTTACATTTGCGAAAGATAAACAAACAGCGCGTGTTGCCGCCGAATTCTATATCAATGCGATCAATGTGATGAAGGGTGCTGAAGCAATTTCTGAATATACTTCATTGCCCAGGCAGGAGGCATTCAATATTGAGTACTGGTTGCTGGAAGAAGCTAAACTTCAACGGACGCCGAAACCCAAACCATTGTCGGGGAGGATTGCTTTAGTAACAGGAAGTGCCGGCGGAATTGGTAAAGCAATAGCTAAAAAATTTATAAAGGAAGGGGCTGTGGTAGTTTTAAATGATATGAATGCAGAGCGGTTGGATGCAACGGCAGAAGATTTTAATAAGCAATTTGGCAAGGATTTTTTTACAACAACCATACTTGACGTAACGAATTCTGCCCAAATTGAAGAAGCTTTTGCTTCCGCAATATTAGCATTTGGTGGTGTGGATTTGATCGTTAATAATGCAGGTCTTTCTATTTCTAAGACAATCGGAGATCATACAGAAAAAGATTGGGACCTTTTATTTGATGTACTGGTGAAGGGTCAGTTCCTGATTACTCAAACTGCCGTATCAATCATGAAGAAGCAGGATTTAGGTGGAGATATAATTAATATAGTCAGCAAGAATGCCCTGGTAAGCGGCCCGAATAACGCAGGATATGGAAGTGCGAAGGCAGCCCAGCTACATTTAAGCCGTTTAAATGCGGCAGAGCTGGGCGTTGATAAAATCAGGGTGAATGTCGTAAATCCGGATGCTGTAATCAGTGATAGCAATATCTGGGCAGGAGGCTGGGCCCAGGGTCGTGCAAAAGCGTATGGTATTACTGTGGAGGAATTGCCTGAATATTATGCGAAACGAACTTTGTTGAATGAAACAATTTTACCGGATGATATCGCGAACGCCTGCTTTGCATTTGTCGGTGGTCTGCTGAATAAATCAACTGGTAATGTTTTAAATGTGGACGGAGGTGTTGCGGCAGCTTTTGTCAGGTGATTTAAAACGACATAATACAAAAATGAAATTCAGATGCAGTTAGAAAAACACTCCATAGAATCGGAAAATGAAAAACTGATCAGAAAACATCAGAGTCAGTTTAAAAATATGGTTTCTGAAATTCCTGCTGCTGAAAATATAATTCAAAAACTAAATGAATTTAATGTTGCCATTCCAAGCTGGGCTTTAGGGACCGGAGGAACAAGGTTTGGGCGATTTTCAGGTGGTGGTGAACCCCGCAATCTCGAAGAGAAGATTGAAGATGTATCAATCATCCATGCTTTGAATAAATCCAGCAATTCCATTTCACTGCATATTCCATGGGATATTCCGGACAATGCGCCTGCCATTAAATCATTGGCAGCTCAAAATGGTTTACATTTTGATGCAGTCAATTCAAATACTTTTCAAGATCAAGCGGGTCAAAGTCTCAGTTATAAATTTGGTTCTCTGCACCATGTTGACAAGGCAGTGCGGAACCAGGCCATTGAACATAATATTGAAGTAATAAAATATGGAGTTGAGCTGGGATCTACAGCTTTGTCAGTATGGCTTTCGGATGGATCAAATTTCCCGGGTCAGTTAAATTTTAGAAAGGCTTTTCAAAATACGCTGGAATCTTTAAGAGTAATATATCAGGCATTGCCTGAAAATTGGAAAGTATGGATAGAATATAAACCGTATGAACCAAATTTTTATTCAACTACGATAGGCGATTGGGGTCAGTCCTATTTACTTGCAACTGAGCTTGGAGATAAAGCAGGCACCCTCGTTGATCTAGGCCACCACCTGCAGGGAACCAATATTGAACAAATTGTTTCAATACTTTTAATGAAGGGAAAACTGGCCGGCTTTCATTTCAATGATTCTAAATATGGTGATGACGACCTTACTGTTGGAAGTATTAATCCCTATCAGTTGTTTTTGATCTTTAGTGAATTGGTAGAAGGAATGGATGCCCGTGGAATGAATCATGCAAGGGATTTGGGATGGATGATTGATGCCTCTCATAATATGAAAGATCCGGTGGAAGATTTAATACAATCTGTTGAAGCCATAAAAATAGCATATGCACAGGCTTTGCTCATTGACAGGAATGCCCTTGTAAAAGCACAGACCAATAACGATGTTTCACTTTCACAGGAAATTATACAACAGGCTTACCGCACAGATGTTCGCCCCCTGCTCGCTGAATCAAGATTCAGATTGGGTGGTGCAATCAATCCACTGTTGTCGTTCAGACAGCTTCAGATACGAAAAAATCTTGTTAAGGAACGGGGACTGAAATCAGTTGCAACCGGATTATGAGTGCCATACCGGTCATAGCAATATTTGATATTGGAAAAACAAATAAAAAACTTTTCTTATTCAATGAGAATTATGAAATCGTATTTGAAAAATCTACACGATTTTCGGAAACCACAGATGAGGACGGTTTTCCCTGCGAAAATCTGGAAAAACTAACAGCTTCAGTATTCGAATCATTAAAAGAAATATTCAGCCTTAAAAAATTCGAAGTAAAAGCCGTTAATTTTTCAACTTATGGGGCCAGTCTTGTGTATGTGGATAAAGCCGGGAAACCTTTAACACACTTATACAATTACCTGAAACCTTTTCCGAAAGAATTAAGTGAAAGATTTTATGCTACGTATGGGGGCGAAGAAAAATTTAGTATTCAAACATCATCACCCCTGTTGGGCAGTTTGAATTCGGGGTTACAATTGTACAGACTGAAATATGAAAAACCTGATGTATTTAAAAATCTGTATTTTGCTTTACATCTTCCCCAATACCTGAGTTACTTAATTACAGGAAAGTTTTATTCTGATATAACCAGTATTGGATCGCATACTGCACTATGGGATTTCGATCAGCACGCTTACCACAACTGGGTAAACAAGGAAGGTTTGATTCAATATTTAGCGCCTATTGAAAATTCAACCAAAACTTTTCCTTCCGGCGCTTCCACAAATAAATATAAATCTGGTATTGGATTACATGATAGTTCCGCGGCATTAATACCTTACCTGGTCAATTTTGCCATACCATTTGTTCTGATTTCTACCGGGACCTGGAGTATCAGCATGAATCCTTTCAATAAAAAGCCGTTAACCGTGAAAGAACTGAAAAATGATTGTCTATGCTATTTGCAATACCAGGGAGAACCGGTGAAAGCTTCCAGACTGCACACCGGTTTAGAATACGAACGACAGGTTAAAAGAATATCAGAATACT
>DATHNR010000268.1:0-3867 GCA_035485835.1 Puia sp. | reverse complement strand
AAATGCAGCCTGCACACCGGTATTATATAATGCCTGTGCCTGATCTCCTGCAAAATATCTCTCCCTGGCTTCTGCCTGCATGAAATAGGATTCGGGACCGGATATAAACTGAACCGGATCTGTTGCATGCTGAACAAAAGTTGTAGCTGTTTTATAAACCGGATTATTGCTCTGATAGTTCCCCTGATCAATTCCAATCGGCGTGGCTGTACCAAAATATGATACGATGCGCGGATCGTTATTTTTAGTGAGCCAGGTAATAAATGTTACGCTGGCTTTCAGATTGGACGTGGTGTTCAGTGCAAAAATATTCTGTGCATAGAATGGATTCTGTTTATTTGGTACGGTGGTCCATTGGGTAATACTTGCATCTACCGTTAAGAATGGAGCATTTGCAGCGTATAAAGCAAGTATTCCTGCCTGGGCTTCAGCCGGTTTTGCATTTACCATTCTCAGGTACATTTTCAATTTCAATGTGTTTGCAAATGCTTTCCACTGGGACATATCTCCATTGAATAAAAAGTCCTCGCTGCCCGGAGTTGAATTTGTAGAAGCAGTAAAATCCTGGTTAAGTGCTGAATCAAGGGTGCTTAATAATGACTCATAAATACTATCGCCATTATCGAATTTAGGCTGAAGATCATCAGCGCCCTGTAATGCAGCTGTGTAAGGAACCTGATCGTACAGATCTACCAGCACCTGGTAGGTATAAACCTTCATGACGGTTGCCATCAGGTTGTAGTTCCAGTCCTGAGAAGATTTTGCTTTATCAAGTATCAGCTGCAGGTCGTTTAATGCGCCTGTATATAATTGATTGTAATCTGTATTCAAATCGGTGCTGACTACATTGTAAGAATCAAAATTCCTGTACTGCGAAGAAGAAACATCTTCTGTAGTAAATTCGGACCATAACATGCCGATGATGGCCAGTTCACCACCAATGGCTGAAGCAGCAGATATGGTGGCAGCCGGAAATAATAATTGTTCGGTAGCCTGACTTGTCGACGGATTATTGGGATCCTGGTTAATATTCAGTTGCTGCTTACAGGAAAATGTAGAAACGCAACTGATGATTAAACTCGCCCCCATTATTTTTTTCCATTTCATTGATAGCCGGTTGAGATTTTTAAATGGTTTTATTCTTTCAGAAATTCGCTTTAAGTGATATGCCATACTGAACCGTAGTCGGACCTGTTGGAGAATATTCTCCAAATTCGCTTTGCAGGTCATTACCCAGATTTGAAACTTCAGGATCTATGTAGGCATTCTGTTTTGGAAGCCATAAAATGAAATTCCTTCCATAGGCCGAAAGCACCAGGTTGCTCGCATGAATGGGAGTTGCCCATTTTTGAGGCAGCGTATAAGAAAGCGCTATATCCCTCAGTTTAAGAAATGATTTATCTATGAGACGCATTGGATAAGCCAGTGGCTTATTGTTGTTCGTATAGAAATAAGCATCAAAACTGCTTTCGGGGATGACGGTTGTATTTTCTGTATAAACTGTCTTACCTCCTGCATCTGTTGTCGCATTCACAGAATTTGGTATGACAAAAGGCTTCCTGTCATTGTATGTAGTGATGGCCGCATTGCCTGAGAACATGGTTATGTCGGCCGTAGAGCTGTAGAAATAACCTCCCTTCCTGAAGTCAAGAGAAAAATTTAATGCCCAGTTCTTATAAGTAAATGTGTTCACTAGGCCCATGGTGAAATCCCTTTGAGAAGTACCTATATCCGATTTATCAGGATTTACCACCGGAAATCCTGAATTGGGGTCGACCACAATTTTCCCGTCTGGAGAATATACCGGTGCAGGGCTTTCAAAAATTCCTACCGGTTTGCCGGGAAACAAATCAAATTCCATTCCTCCTGTCAGTCCATCATTTCCAATCTGAACTTTATTCAAACCGTTCGACAGGCTTACAACATCACTTTCGTTCTTCGAAAATGTGTAGTTGAATGTCCAGCTAAAATCCCTGGTGCGCACCGGTGTCACATTTAATGTTACTTCTATCCCCTTGTTGCTTACAACACCTATATTTTCAATTAAACCGCTGTAGCCACTGGAAGGAGAGATTGGAACATTGAAAATCTGGCCATCTGTTTCTTTATCATAAACCGTTGCATCCAGACCGATGCGGTTATCAAAGAATTTCACTTCTGCACCCAACTCAAGTTCCTTGGTAATAATTGGTTTCAGGTTAAGATTTCCAATACTGGGTGTGATGGTAAATCCATTTACACCTGCAATTGGAAAAGTGATAGCCCCGTAAGGCATTCCGGTGGTGGGAGGAATATTACCCTGCTGAATGGTTGGATAAATCTGGTAAGGCAATGCATCAGCTCCTGTTTCTCCATAAGCTACCCTGAATTTTAAAAATGAAAGTTTGCTGCCTGTCATATCAAAGGTTTGGGAAGCAAGCCATGAAAGATTGGCGCCAGGATAAAAAAAGTTGTTATTATTTATAGGCAGCGTGCTTGACCAGTCATTTCGTGCATTGACTGTTAAATACAATTGATCCTTATAGCCTACTGTTGCCTGTGCATAAATGCCGATGAGTCTTTTTTCAAATAAACTGTTGGCTGCTGTTGGCGGACTGTTTGAGTTGGACAAATTATAAAACAAAGGAATTGTGAGTCCCTGAATGGCGGCTGTCTGGTTTGTTGTTTTTGTCTGGTAATAGTTTGCTCCAACCAGCGCATCCAGGTTGAAATTGGAATTTAAATCCCTGGTATATTTTACAATAAAATCAGCGTCTACCAAACCATTATAGTCGGCCTGTTGCTGGAAAGAACCGATGTCCGGAGCTCTTGCTGATCCATCCACATTATTGCCGGAGTTCCAGCTGCCTGGTGATGGTGCATTCACTGCATTCCAGATAGCAGTGCTCGTATTCGTAAAATCTCCTCCAATCCTGAACTCGGCAGATAATGACTGATCGATTTTATAAGTGAGGTCAATTTTACCAAATATGCGGTCTGAGCCTGATTCGCTACCATTTTGTGTCAGGTCATAATATGGATTTTCAGCAAACGGTGTAAAATAATTATCAACGTTGAAAAATTTATTATTATAAAGGCTGAAATCCTTTATGCGCATATCAACCGGGATCTGAAGAATATTATTAAATAAATCGTTACCCAGTCCGGCTAAAGAAAATTTCGCAGGGGTTGTCAGATGCCTGTTTAAATAATTTAAGGAAACAGCCAGCGAAAGATTATTAAATGTGGTGTTCAGGCGAAGACTGAAATTATTTCTCTGCAACTTATCATAATCTCCCGGCAGCACTCCGTTACTGGAAACATTCCCATAGGAGAAGTAAAAACTTGTTTTTTCATTACCACCGGAAAGAGAAATTGTATTGTTTGCTTCAATTCCTGTTTCATAAAAATCGCGGATGCTGTTTTTTTGAAAAGCATAGGGTTTTACCAGCTGTGAATTATCAACGATTGCTCCCCAGGCGGTCATTTTACCATTCAGCGCTGGTCCCCAGCTTCCATTCTGTCCAAGATCAGATACACCAGCCCAGCCTTGTCCAAATTCAGTTTGTTCATCCGGTAGTTTTCCCACAACGGATGCATTGAAAGAACTCGCGAGGCCGATAGTAAGTTTTCCTGCTTTACCTTTTTTAGTCGTAATCAGGATGGCGCCATTTTTTGCAACTGATCCATATAATGAAGAAGCTGAAGTTCCCTTCAGCACAGTAATGGATTCAATATCGTTCGGATTAATATCTGTCATTCCATTTCCGTAGTCGGTCAACGCCGGACCATTCCCTCCCGCACCGCCTATATTTATGGAGGCATCGCTCAGCGGGATTCCATCAATTACATATAACGGCTGATTGTTACCACCACCAATAACTCCAA
>DATHNR010000267.1:0-5640 GCA_035485835.1 Puia sp. | reverse complement strand
AAAGTCCGGTGACTGGGGTCACGTTCAGCTGGCCGGTATGTTTCGGTATATCGGTTATAAGGATCAGAACACTTCCGGGATCACAGATATCAGTGGTAGTGTAATAGGTTGGGGGCTGCACCTGAGTACTGTACTCAATCTGACCAAGATGGATGTTTTCAGGGGATCTTTTGTTTATGGCCAGGGCGTTGAAAACTATATGAATGATTGCCCTTATGATGTTGGTGTTGTAGCCAATCCCGGAAATACAAAAACACCTATTAAAGGCAAGGCCTTGCCGGTTACAGGAATCGTTGCATTTCTTGATCATAACTGGACATCTAAACTCAGTACTTCAATCGGTTATTCAAGCTGCCATGTAAGTAATACTCCTTTATCAGCCGGCACAGCATATGAAAATGGTCAGTATGCAATAGTAAACCTGCTGACAACACCATTTAAAAATTTTATGGCCGGAGCCGAATTGGAATATGGAAGCCGGGCGAATTTTGATGGTAGTTATAAAGCTAATGACGTAAAACTGCAGTTCTCCTTTAAATACAATTTCTCACAGATTTTTTATCGTGATAAAAAAATAGGAAATACTTTCTGATCAAATTTTGGTATCGTGCAAGACCAACAGCGGTAAATGTGTGTGCGAAGCCATTTCCCTCGTATAATGTTTTTGAATAAGATGCCCTGAATCCCTTGCAATCATGGCTAAAAGACCGGTATCTGTATTTTTTTGGTTAAGATAAAAATTAATCCCTCCAATCACACTGTTACTAAAGACCGTCACGCGTTCACTTTCGATCTCGGGATTAAAAAAAGAAAGAAGAAGATCACGTTCCGCCCTTTTCGAACGGGCGAGCTTTGTATTTTTTGATCTTACACTCAGTACTCTTACTTTCGGTTCAACGATGAACAAAGCAATTTCCTTAAGAATGTTCATTGCGTCCTCATTTTCCAGTGAATCAAGATCAGTTGCCAGGACAATTCTGTTTTTTTCTTTGTTGAAAAAATTCCCGAACCTTGCAACTTCCGGGATGACAAGTACGGGCAATTTGATGTTTGATAAAAGGTTCACCGTATTGCTTCCGATTAAAAATTTTTTCAAGCCACTTGCTCCCTTCGTACCCATGACAATAAGATCGGGCTGTTGAACTGTTATTATATTTTTCAGTGCGGTGATTAGATTTCCGTGGGCTAGAAACGATTCACAGTTTAAACCGGAACCGAAGGATTTATTTAAATCTGTTTCTATAGCTTTCAACCTGGTCATAGTATCATTCTCATCCTGACCCTTCTGAACAATATTTACAATAACGAGGCGGGCAGAAGATCTTTTAGAAAGTTCTGCTGCAAATAAAACGGAGTTTGACGATGCCTCAGAAAAATCAACGGGAGCCAGTATTAGTTTCATGATGGTAAAGTAATGTTTTGTGGGTTAATCAGGTTAGAAGGTTGCTTCACAAAGAAATGCAATAAATTTAAAATAATATGAATCAGGTAACAGGATCATGGTTTTTATAAATATTACACTGGCCATTTATTGTAGCTTCAACTGAATCCTGAAATTGTATACCCTCAATTCCTAGTTTATGAAATGCTACGATATATAAATTGCTCAGGGGTTCACTGCATACCAATGTTACTGGTTTCCTATTTTGAAAAAGCTCTTTCAGTTCAGTTCCAATCAGTAAACCACTAAGCCAATAATAATTTCCCTTATTTGTGTTCCTGTTAAATAGTCCATTTGTCCTCGCAAGAAATGACGCATGCAACAGGTTATGTTTAATGCTGTTTGCAACTCCTTCTTCAAAGTTTTCCAAAATCTCCCCTTCCAGATTACTATCGCTTTCCACCAAATTACCAGTAAGTATACTGTTCTTCGACAATAAGGAAATAAATTCACCGGTCATATAGGTTTTAAAATCGATCGCCTGATTTTCTTTTATTAAAATATGCTTTGAATGAGTGCCCGGAAAAATAAAAATCTGTTCCTCCTTACCATTTACTTTCCTGCATCCGGCCAATTGTGTTTCTTCCCCGCGCATTACATCAGATGCTGTTTTCACTCCTGAAATCAAAATTATTTCATGCATAAATTCATCTGATGCTTCAATTTTTTTAACATACAGATCAGATCCATCCACATTAAAAGGAAGTTCTTTATATGGAAGTTCTATCATCCCGATATTCGATGAAGCCATACCCGATATGACCAGGGGCTTGTTCTTTAGAGAAAGACCCGATTTCTTTTCTAAAATATCAATTTGATTTTTTAAAATACTCAAATAAAATGGGAACCTGTTTTCTTCGCCCCTCCCACCCTGTTTCCAAAGTGTAAAAGTTGTTGAAATACCCTGAATACAGGCTATTTCAGCCAATACAGATTGTTTATCCGTATCCACCCATCTTAATCGTAATGAAGTGCTACCCCAGTCACAACTGATAAAACCGTTCATATATTTTTCGTTTTCGCGCGTCGCCCGGTATTTACCATTCTGCCACACTACCGTCCCTATGACGCCATACAGGATTATGCCAATTGTGACCTTCAGCATCCATTTTCCTTACATGTTCTTCATCTATTTCAATGCCGAGTCCGGCGCCTTCGGGTATCTTCACATATCCTTCTTTGAAATCAAAAACATTCTTATTTTTTATATAATCCAATAAATCAGATCCCTGATTGTAATGGATGCCGAGGCTTTGTTCCTGAATGAAGGCATTGTGACAGGTCGCATCCACCTGGAGACAGGAGGCCAATGCGATGGGTCCCAGCGGACAATGAGGTGCCACAGCCACATCAAAGGCCTCAGCCATTGAAAATATTTTCTTGCATTCAGTAATGCCACCTGCGTGCGAGAGATCAGGCTGGATGATATCCACATATCCTTCCTTTAAAATATTTTTGAATTGCCACCTGGAATACATTCTTTCGCCTGTTGCAATGGGGATAGAGACATGATTTGCAATCTCTCGCAGTACTTCACTATTTTCCGGAAGTGCGGGCTCCTCAATAAACATCGGATGGAAGGGTTCCAGTTCCTTCGCTAAGGTTTTTGCCATCGGCTTATGTACCCGTCCATGAAAATCAATTCCAATGCCCGTTGAAATTCCGACGGCTTCTCTTACCGCAGCGATCCGGTGAACAGCCTGATCAATTTTTTCAAAGGAATCAACATACTGCAGTTCTTCTGTAGCATTCATCTTCACTGCGGTGAACCCTTTTTGCACCATTTCTTTTGCAGCCAGACCAACATCAGCAGGACGGTCACCACCAATCCAGGAATATACTTTGATTGAATCACGGCATTTACCTCCCATTAACTGATGGATGGGTGCACTGAAAAATTTCCCCTTTATATCCCACAGTGCCTGGTCAATTCCTGCGATGGCGCTCATTAATATCGGGCCTCCGCGATAAAAACCGCCACGATACATTACATTCCAATGATCTTCAATATGCATTGGATCCTTGCCGGTAAGGTATTCCATCAGCTCAGTTACTGCGGCTTTTACAGTAAGTGCTTTCCCTTCAATCACCGGCTCACCCCAACCGCTGATGCCTTCATTGGTTTCGATTTTCAGAAACAGCCATCGTAGCGGAACAAGATATAATTGATAGCCGGTAATCTTCATAATGAGCAATTAAAAACCTTTCACAACTTCTGCAAATTGTTTTGCTTTTTCTGTAACCTGAATTAAATAATCTTTCGTCATTTTCTGTGATGCATCTATTAACGCACTGCCGATGCCATAGGCAACAGCACCGGCTTTTTGAAACTCCCGGATATTTGTGAGATTAACGCCTCCGGTTGGCATCATGGGTATCTGCGGGAAAGGTCCGTGCAAATCCCTTAAATAATTGGCGCCTATAGAAGCCGGAAAAACTTTAATGATATCTGCACCATTATTATAAGCAGAAAGGATTTCAGTTGCCGTAAATGCGCCCGGAATACTGACGGCTCCCAGTTGTTTGGTTGCGCGGATCGTTTCAATGTCAAGTGATGGTGAAACGATAAATTTTGCACCTGCTGAAATAGCCTCTTTAGCGGAAACGGCGTTTAGCACTGTTCCTGCACCAATCAATAATTGATCACCCAATTGAAGAACAGCTTCTTTTAAGACAGATAATGCATTCTTCGAATTAAGAGTAATTTCCATTATGTTCAATCCACCTTCCAGCAACGCACCCGCTACTTTCAGAAAATCATCCGGATCAATACCCCGGATAATGACAACTATTTTGTGTTTTAATATGCTCGTTAAAGTATCCAAATGAATAGAAGGTCTTCTTTTTTGTTCTTACTGAAGTTAGTCAATTTTCGTTTTTAAGTCTCCCTATTCCGTATCATTCACTTTTGTATTTCCGGAATGAATGACAACGCACATTTCTGAATTAATCGTACACTTATGTAATGAAAGCGGACAGTACCATGAGTAAGCTAAAAATCAATCAACTGACCGCCAGCAGTTTGACTCGTCGCATGTTTATGGCAGCAATGAATCAAACATTAGTATCATGATAAGAAATTATATTAAAACCGCTTTCAGGAGTCTTCTTAAAAATAAAGGCTTTACCGCTTTGAATGTTTTCGGACTTGCCTTGGGGCTGGCTACCTGCCTGCTTATCGTATTTTATGTTTTTGACGAACTAAGCTTCGACTCCTATAATAAAAAAGCCGATCGTATTTACCGGATAAATGAGGAAATAAAGTTTGGAGGAAATGAAAATTCATATGCCGTGTCGCCAGCACCTGCTGCAGCTGCATTAAAAAATGATTTTCCTGAAATTGAACAGGTAGCAAGGTTTAGAAACCAGGGAGGGAACCTTGTAAAAAAAGGAAATCAGAATATCAAGGAAGATTTGATGATATATGCGGATCATTCCATCTTTGACATTTTCACTTTGCCGATGATCTATGGAAATCCGGGTACTGCTTTAACAGAACCGAATACCATTGTTATTACTGAGCGCATTGCCAATAAATATTTTAACAGGACGAATGTTGTAGGGCAGGTCCTGACTTTCAATAATACTGATCCCTATAAAATAACAGGTGTAATCAAAGATATTCCCCTGCAATCTCATTTTCATTTTGATTTTTTTATTGCCATGGCAGGTTTGGGAGAAAGCAGGGACAATGCCTGGTTCAGTAGTAATTTCAATACTTATATTTTACTTAAACCCGGAGCAGATGCTAAGAAGCTCTCTGCAAGGCTTCCTGAATTTTTGCATAAGAATGCAGGTCCACAGTTGGAAAGTATTATGCATCTGACTTTTGAAAAATTTGAACAAAGTGGCGATTATTTTAAACTTAATTTGATCCCGCTTAAAAAAATTCATCTGGAATCCAATAGCGTCGGGGAATTGGCAGCAAACGGGAATATCCAATATGTGTATATTTTTTCTGCCATAGCTATTTTCATTTTACTGATTGCCTGTGTAAATTTTATGAATCTTTCCACTGCGCGATCTTCGAACAGGGCGCGTGAAGTAGGTGTTCGCAAAGTGCTGGGTTCTCCCAGAAAATATCTGATAGCGCAATTTTTAACTGAATCCATCATGGTGACATTAGCGGCGGCGGTGATCGCAGTTTTTGTCGCGCTGGCACTTTTGCCCTTGTTCAACCAGATGGCAGCCAAAGAACT
>DATHNR010000266.1:0-6575 GCA_035485835.1 Puia sp. | reverse complement strand
TGATGGCTTCCATGGGTTTTGTTGGCAGCCTGGTATTTTATAATGCTTTCCTTCCGGAAATTGCCGCACCCGCAGACCAGGACAGGGTAAGTGCAAAAGGATTTACTTACGGATATATAGGCAGTGTCATATTACAACTCATTGGGTTTGCACTGGTAGTACTATTACCAACCGATCCTTTTCTCGCGCCGCGCATAACTTTTTTACTGGTTGGAATCTGGTGGGCATCTTTTGCACAGATCACCTTTGCCGCTTTACCGGAAACACGAACCGGAGGAAAAATAAGCGCAGGTATTATTTCCGAAAGTTTTTCTGAAATGAAAAAAGTTTATCAGGCGATCCGAAAACTACCTGTATTGAAAAATTTTCTGCGGGGTTATTTTTTCTATAGTATGGGAGTGCAAACAGTAATGCTCGCTGCCACTTTGTTTGGCAGTAAATTGCTTCAGCTGCCCAGTACCAATCTCATTATCACGATCGTTGTTATTCAGCTTGTGGCTATACCCGGTGCCATATGGATGAGCAGGTTATCTGAAAAATTCGGTAACCTGCGTGTACTTGTAGGTATCATTATGTTCTGGATATTAATTTGTCTTGCTGCATATTATACTGCTTATTACAAAGAACAGGGCGGAAATCCTGAGTTCGGATTTTATGGACTGGCAATTGCAGTAGGTCTGGTTATGGGAGGGATCCAGTCACTCAGCCGGTCAACATATTCCAAGCTGATGCCGGAAACGAGGGACACAGCGTCTTATTTCAGTTATTATGACTTCACGGAAAAACTGGCCATTGTAATAGGTATGTTCAGTTTCGGTTTGATAGAAGAAGTAACGGGCAGCATGAAGAATTCGGTATTGAGCCTGATCGTATTTTTCGTTCTGGGATTGGTTTGGTTAATTAGAGCCCAAAGCCTAAAGCTTAAAGCCTAAAACTTTTTTAAGGTTAATGGTTTATGGTAGATGGTTTGTGGTTTTACTTAGAATGCCATCCTTACCATTTACCCTACACCATTAACTATATACCATATTTTATAATGCAACTTCATACAATCAACACAGGCTATTTCAAACTCGACGGAGGTGCGATGTTTGGAGTCGTGCCTAAAGCCATCTGGAATAAATCGAATCCTGCAGATGCAAATAATCTTTGTACCTGGGCTTTGCGGTGTTTGCTTGTTGAAGATGGGAACAGGCTGATACTTGTTGATACGGGAATAGGGAATAAACAGGATGAGAAATTTTTCGGTTATTACTTCCTTCATGGAGATCAAAGTCTTGATGATTCTTTAAAATCAAAGGGATTCGGTAAGAATGATATCACAGATGTTTTCCTGACTCATTTGCATTTTGATCATTGCGGGGGCGCTATTATCAGGCAGGGAGATCAGTTATTACCTGCTTTCCCAAATGCAAATTACTGGAGTAATGAAAATCACTGGTCATGGGCAACAGAACCCAATGAAAGAGAAAAAGCATCTTTTCTGAAAGAAAATATATTACCCATTCGGGAGAGCGGCCGTTTGCAAATGATTCCTGTACCTGAAAAAGATAATGGTGAAACATTATCCGATGCGGGATTCACCAATGGATTCAGGATCCGCTTTGTGAATGGCCACACCAAAGCAATGATGCTGCCTCAATTAAACTATAAGGGGAGGACAATCGTTTTTATGGCAGACCTGTTACCTTCAGCTGGCCATCTGCCTGTTCCTTATATAATGGCTTATGATATGTTTCCCCTGACTTCACTGATAGAAAAGAAAGCATTCCTGGAAGAAGCGCTGGCCGGTGAATTCATATTATTTTTTGAACATGATCCGTTTTATGAGTGCTGCACCCTTCAAAAAACGGAAAAAGGTATCCGGGCCAAAGATTTTTTTTTATTAAAAGATCTCTGATTGATCTTTTGAATAATAATATTTATAATTTTACGTTATTCACCCTTACTAACCCCCTTGCATAGATCTCAAAAGCCATTCGATAATATCGGGTGGCTTTTTGGTTTATCTAAAACTATTTTTTCAGGGCTTATCGTTTTCTTCTCTCAGAAAGAATGCTTCTGAACTGTAGTCAAATGTTTTTGGTGCTGTATTTTTATAGTCTGGATTATAATGAACAAAAAAATACAGGTACATCACGCGACTAACGCGCATGAACCAGGGCTGCAGGATTACCAGTAAACAGCCATTGATGCCCAGCCACCAGAAAAACCGGTTATCAGTTAATGAGAATCCGATGGTGAGAAACCACAAAACAAAACTCAATACGCAAAAAAGTACGGTGACCAGATAACTTATATAGGCTGTTCCATACCAGAAACCCACTTCAAGTTCGAAAAGTTGGCCACACTCAGGGCAGTGCGTGGGCATTTTAAGGGTGGATTTCAGATTCCAGGGATTCGCAACACTGAACATGGACCCTTTTCTGCAACGAGGGCATTTCAGTGTAAAGAGACTCCATAAAAACCCCGGTTTACCTGCCATATTTAAATATTTCTGTAAAGGTACCTGCTATTTTAACGATTTACAGAGTATGTATAATTTGATATGTTTCAGAAAAGTCATGTGCGATATCTGGATTGAAATAACGAATCCGAATAAGCCATCCAGAAAGCCTGCTTTAATAAAATAACTTTGTACAAATGCCCAGAGCGGGTTGATAATGATATTAAATAAGCTCGTTTTTTTACCATTGGCAAAAAGTGATTCGGCAGCAATTGTGCTGAATTTGTTGTTCTGTGCCGCGTGCTCCGCTATTGTATAATAGGAGTAATGAAGTATATCTCCCCGAAGTTGTTCTGCGGAAATATTTTCCTTCAAAACAATTTTGTCGTGGGGGTTTGTTCCTCCCCACTGCGCAAATCTTCTGTCGAAGAGGCGTATTTTCCTATCGGGATACCAGGTGCCATGCCTGATGAACTGACCGCAATAGTTGGTACATCGGTTCATCCTGTATGCCCGGAAACTAAAATTTTCTTTGACTCTTTGAATAGAATTCGCCAGAACAGGATCCAGGGCTTCGTCTGCATCGAGACTAAGTATATATTCGTAGGATGCGAGTTCGACGGCCCTGTTTTTCATTTGGATATGTCCCCTGAAGGGCTCCTTTCTTACAATAGCATTTTTACTTTCCGCAATAGCAGCAGTCTGGTCAGTAGAGTTGGAATCCAGGACAAGGATTTCATCTGCCAGGTCTTTTATTGAATCAATACAACGGGCTATATTTTTTTCTTCGTTATAAGTAATGATGACAACAGATAATTTTTCCATCAAAGATTTGGATTTAATCTGCCGTGCTCATAACGGTTTCGGGAACATCCTGGCTGTATTTCCTTTCGCCTATCTGCTGGCGCCACATTGCATAATAGAGTCCCTTTTCGTCCCTTAAATTACTGTGTGTACCTGTTTCAACTACTTTGCCTTTTTCCAGCACATAGATACGGTCGGCATGCATGATCGTTGACAGGCGGTGAGCAATTAAAATGGTTATCTGATTTCTTTGCGACGATACCTGACGAATGGTCTTGGTAATTTCTTCTTCGGTCAATGAATCGAGAGAAGAAGTGGCTTCGTCGAAAATCAATACCCGTGGTTTCCTGAGCAGGGCACGGGCAATCGACAGCCGTTGTTTTTCTCCGCCGGATAATTTCAAACCACCTTCCCCGATCATGGTATCCAGTCCCTGGCCTGCCCTGTCGATCAGATTAAGACAGGATGCTTTCTGTAAAACATCCATAAGATCAGCATCAGTCGATAAGGGATTTACGAAAAGGAGATTTTCCCGGATGGTACCTGAAAATAACTGCGTGTCCTGGGTTACAAATCCAATCTGACTGCGGAGGTCATCGAAGTTGATCGAATTTTCGTCCAGATTATTATAATATATTCTGCCTTGAAGCGGACGATACAAACCGACAAGCAATTTCATCAGCGTTGATTTGCCGGATCCTGAAGGACCGACAAAAGCAATGGTCTCGCCGACCTGAACGTCAAAACTGATACGGTCAATTGCATATTGCTGTGCTGTTTTATGTTTAAATACAACGTCCTGGAAGCGAAGTTCTTCAACTTTGCCGAGGTGTTTGGGATTAGCAGCCTCCGGTTCTGGAACTTTATTCATAAGTACTTCAAAATTATTAAGAGAAGCCTGCGCCTCCCGATAAGAGAGTACAATATTGCCTATATCCTGAAGTGGTCCGAATACAAAAAAAGAAAAGATCTGCATGGTAACCAGCTGACCTGTATTCATTACGTGTCTGAAAATTAGCCACATCAAAATGAATAGAATGATTTGACGCAGTGTATTTACGAAAGTACCCTGAACGAAACTTATGCTGCGGATCCGTTTTACTTTGGTCAGCTCAAGTCCAAGTATTTTGTAAGTGTTTTTGTTCAGGCGGCTTACTTCCTCTTGTGCCAGCCCCAGGCTCTTAATCAATTCAATATTACGAAGCGACTCGGTGGTAGAACCGGCCAGAGATGTAGTTTGATTTACAATATTTTTCTGGATGATTTTGATTTTTCTGCTAAGCAGATTGCTTATCCAGGTAAGGAGCAAGATACCTGCAAGATATACGATCGGAATACTCCAGTGAATAAAAATGGCGGCATAACCAAAGACAATGATCACGCCTACAATTACACCAAAGAGAACATTGATGAAATAGTTAATGAACCTTTCTGTATCTGTACGTACTTTTTGCAGAATGCCCAGGGTTTCACCGCTACGCTGGTCCTCAAAATCCTGATAAGGAAGTTTCATGGCGTGTTGAAGTCCGTCTGTAAATACTTTGGCGCCAAACTTCTGAACCACAACATTCATAAAATAATCCTGAAAATTTTTGGCGATCCGGCTTAACATCGCGACTGCCACTGATAATACCAGGAGATTCAGTACGCCAGGATTTTTCCAGGAAAAACGTGTGAAGAAGTTATCTGCTGTATAAGTTTGGTGTAAGGAGGATGCGTGAACGTATCCACTCGACAGATTTACGATTCTCCCGAAAATAATGGGATCCAACATCGAAAAACCGGTGTTCAGGAAGGCCAGAAAAAGTGTGAGAACTGCCAGCCATTTGTAAGGCTTGAGATAATTAAATAGAATCTTCATAGTTAAAATATAGCGATCAGAACCACCTTTTTGGGCGGAAAATCACTACAAGTTATGTAAAACCGGGGATTGCTTAACGACAGGAGTCATCCGGCCCAAGACTCCCTGTCAAGGCTCCTGTATTGAATGGCTTCTGCCAGGTGTTCTGTTTTAATTTCATCTTTACCCTCCAGATCTGCAATAGTCCTGGATACTTTTAGAATCCGGTCATAAGCCCTTGCTGAAAGATTCAGTTTTTCCATGGCGGACTTAAGAAGGATTGACCCTGCTTTTTCTATAATACAGATTTTTTTTAACAGGCTGCTGTCCATCTGTGCATTTGCATAGATACCCGTTTGTTCCGAAAATCTTTTGTTTTGTTTTTCACGGGCATTAATAACCCTGTTACGTATAGTTTCAGAAGATTCACCCTGATCAGCCGATGATAATTCATTAAATCCTACTGGTGTTACTTCTACGTGCAGATCTATCCTGTCGAGCAGTGGGCCGGATATTCTGTTGAGATATTTCTGTACCGCTCCCGGGGGGCAGCTGCATGCCCTTTCAGGATGATTGTAAAATCCGCAGGGACATGGATTCATACTGGCAAGTAACATAAAGCTTGCAGGAAAATCGATACTCATTTTAGCGCGGCATATATTCACCCTTCTTTCTTCCATTGGCTGCCGCATCACTTCAAGAACTGATCTTCTGAACTCCGGTAGTTCATCCAAAAATAATACGCCGTTATGGGCAAGGGAGATTTCTCCTGGCTGGGGCAGACCACCACCACCAACAAGTGCCATATCTGAAATAGTATGATGTGGGGAACGAAATGGACGACGGGCAATCAGCATGGAATCCGGTTGCAATTTTCCCGCAACACTATGGATCTTCGTTGTTTCCAATGCTTCCTGCAAGCTTAACGGTGGAAGAATCGTAGGCAATCTTTTAGCGAGCATGGTCTTTCCTGAACCAGGTGGTCCGATAAGAATGGCATTATGACTCCCGGCTGCTGCAATTTCGAGAGCTCTCTTAATATTTTGCTGACCACGCACATCCCTGAAATCAATTTCAAACTGATACTGGGTTGAAAAAAAATCTCTTCTTGTATCCGGATCAACAGGATCAATAGGTTTTCGTTCATCCAAAAAATCCACCACTTCCCTGATATGTGAGACAGGATAAACAGCTAATTTATTTACGATTGCTGCTTCACCACTATTTGAACTGGGCACAATGAATCCTTTAAATTTTTCCTTTCTTGCCTGGATGGCCATAGGCAATGCGCCCTTCAGAGGTAAAATGCTTCCATCGAGATTTAATTCACCCATGATAACAAGCTGCCGGAGTAAATCCAGATTTTTTATTTGCCCGCTTCCGGCCAGAATGCCGATTGCAATGGGCAAATCAAAGGCAGAACCTGATTTACGAATATTAGCAGGTGCAAGGTTCACCAGCAGCTTGATCCTGGGCATTAAAAAG
>DATHNR010000265.1:0-5926 GCA_035485835.1 Puia sp. | reverse complement strand
TCCATAACTGCTGGTATTAGTGAGCACTGTTACCTGATTTGAACTTCCCCTGGATATAAAAAGATCCGGTTTGCCATCACCGTTAAAATCCGCTGCCACTACGCTATGAGGATAGATCCCTGTGAGGAAATCCATTTTTGGAAGGAATGAATTGTTGTTGTACAAGCTGTCAGGGTTTTGGGCAGACAGCTTTACAATGAACAATAAAGAGAACAGTATATAAGGGATAGATTTCATCGGTTGTCCGGGAAAGGGTTAGAGGTACAAGATAATAAAAATAAACTCCAAACGGAATACAGGACGGGCTAAGTAAAAACCCTTATAATCATTTGAATATGACCGTTATAACTGCTTGCAAGGACGAAGTATTTGTAATATATTTATTCATTTATCCGTTGTGAACAAAAATTACCCGGGTCCATGAAAAGGAGACATTTTGTTTTTATTTTCACATGCCTTTCAGTGTTTTCCATTGGATGTAAAAAATCGAACGGTACCAATTCCAGCACACCAAAGGTTCCATCTTTATTTCATCAGGATATTACCATTCATGAAAATATAAATGGCGGAGAACAACCCCAAAAGACTCTGGGATTATTTCAGCCGTTATCAGAGCCTTCCCAGATAATTTATGTTGCTACGCGAGGACGTGGAGAACAATATGCTATGGGCTTCCGGATCGGTGGCATTACCAAAGACTCATCTTTATCCTGGATAAAATCGTACTACCTGCCTGGGGAAATGTTTCAATATTGCACTACTGCAGTCATGGACCATAACGACAATATCCTGATTGGCGGGAATGTATTCCCGAGTGCGTCTAACTCTTATGGAAGTCCTTTTCTTATGAAATTGTCAAAAGACGGTAGTATCCTTTGGTCGAAGCAAACAGCTGATACCAACTGGACCAGCAGGGGACTTGTTTTGAAAGTTTTACGCAACGGCGATATTGCTTATGTCACTTATTTTGGGGGAAGTTATTTTCTCTACCGTCTGGACGCAAACGGCAATACAATCTGGACAAAAACAATTTACGGGAGCAATGAACTCGGCATTAGTCCATACGTGCCGGAATATGGATCCAATGCAACCATCAGTCAAATGCTGGAGGAAACTTCGGACGGAAGTATATTTTTTGGATTTGCAAGTAATGAAGCGACTCCCGGCCAGGATTGCCTTTTAAAATTTTCAGCATCCGGAGATTTTTTACTCGGCAAGACGTTTAATATTCCGGGAGGAGAATCTCATCAGCCTGCTCTTCTGGTTACGGAAAATGATGACATCATTTATTTCAATCAAAAAAGCAGTCCTCTTGCCAAACCTTATTTTTTGGTGCTCTCCATAAATATGGAAATTAAAATGATGAAGGCCTGCGATCTGGATGTAATTCCATGGAATAATGTTGAGCAACTCAACTATAATAATGGAAAAATCTATCTTTCGACAGCGGCAAATTATGAACTGTGCAGTTATACATTTGATGGATCATTGAATCTTCTTTCCAGTATCAAAACGCTGGCCACAGATCAGTTTCCGGCTGACTATGGCGGTGTATTTATTGTAGACTCTTCCCAAAATGCGGTGTATTCGATACAGGACATTGCAGGGATGCAAGGTGATGGTAATGGGTTCCAATATTTAAAAACAGATATGAAGGGTTTATCCTGCCATACATATGTTGACGCGGTAGTTCCCATGACACTTTCACCAATCACTACAACACTAAATGACTTAACGTTAACTATTGTGGATGCATCATTTCCATTTAGCAAAAATTTGAATTGGAGTGCTTTGTACCCTCTGATCACTTCCTCCGAAACGGCTTGTTCGAAAAATTAAAAATTTCAAACCAGAATATTTAAGATCCTACAAGAAACTCAAAATCTGGGTGAGGTAGTCGATCTTTTAAACTATCAATTCTTCCTAACCAAAGGAATTTGCAAATTAGTGGGTCTGTTTTCTTCCTTATCAAAACCACGCCCGTCTACATTTCTTGCGCCCCAAAACAGCAAACCATTGAATACATAGATCAAATCGTATTCGGCAAATATCTGTCCTTCACTAAGTCCAAATGGTGCAAACGCTTTGCCCAAAATACTTTGCGTTTTATTTACTTCCCATTTATCGAAACCTTTGCCAGCAAGTTGATTCATCGCATCTGCAAAGCCCTGAATCAAGGGAGTTACTTCATATATATCGTCTGCAGTAAACTTTACTTTTTGAGCGCCTTGCGCTATCGTGTGTTCACCTTGCCAAACAATATTTCCCTTAATGACTATTTTCACCAGGGGTACTTTCCCATAAGCATCGGCAGAGTTGATAATATCCAATTCAAATTTGTCGCCAGTTGAATACTTAAATGCACGCGTCAAATAAAAAGGTTTCAAACTTCCATCGGCATTCTTGGCAATACTTGGCCGTATTTCGGGAGCAATACTTTTCCAATCGCCCAAAATAGACTGTTTGATTTGTTCGACTGTCATATTGATTTTGATTTTTTTTCGAATATTTAAGCTTGAAATCTTCCAAGTGAGATGAACTCGATGAGGTCTTCAATTTGTGAATCTATATAAAGTGTAAAACTATAAAGTGCAAAAATCAAACTGAATTGATCAAATATCGAAGAAGGACTGACTTTTTATATAGCATATTACTTGCCGCGGCCACGCCTTTAGGATTCTGCCAAATTATCACATTTTATACCCTGACACTGCTATAAAGTCCATTATAATAAGATGGTTTAGATTTTGCGAACCCGGTTAACATGGACAACTATTCACAAACTATTATAAATGCAGTAGATGCGGTAAAAAATGCCGTAGTCAAGATTGATCGTATAACAAGCAAAAATGATAAAAATGTTTCTGAGGGCAGTGGTTCGGGATTTATAATATCTTCCGATGGTTTTTTATTTACCAATTGTCATGTAGTAAATAAAGCCAAAGCAATCAAAGTGGCGCTGCATGATGGAACAAAATGTAATGCCGAACTAGTCGGGGAAGATACTGTAACAGACCTCGCCATACTCAAGATTTCAGCCAATGAATTTACGCCTTCTATTTTGGGAGATTCTGATAAACTGAAGGTTGGGCAATTGGTGATAGCCATAGGAAACCCACTGGGATTCCAGCATACCGTAACATCAGGAATAGTAAGTGCATTAGGCAGAACGATGCAAAGTTTCAGCGGTAACACGGTGGATTGTATGATTCAGACAGATGCTGCTTTGAATCCTGGTAATTCCGGCGGCCCTTTAATAAATGCCGACGGCGAGGTAGTGGGTGTTAATACTGCCATTATAAATGGTGCGCAAGGTCTGTGTTTTGCGGTAAGTATAAATACTGCGAAAGAGGTCGCTTCTGAATTAATGAGATATGGCAAAGTAAAAAGGGCTTTCCTGGGATTTCAAATGCAACAAATAGAGCTGGTACCTAAATTAAGATTGATCGCTGAAGTGTCCAACCACAGTGCACTTTTTATTACAAAGGTTGATGCGAACAGCCCGGCTGAAAGAGCGGGCATAATAAGTGGCGATATTCTCTATTCATTTAATGATCAGATGATCGAAACTGCCGACCAGTTATTCAAACTATTAAACAGTGATAAAATCGGGATGTTTCAATATGTTGGTATAATTAGAAATAACCTGAAAAAGGAAGTCAGGATAACCCCATCAGAGAGACTTGCCGCATAATATTTCCTTTTTTAAAAGCGGCAGGCGTTTTATTTACCTGCTTCTTAAAAAAATTATTGAAGTGAGACGATTCCTTGAAGCCAAGCCTGAAAGCAATTGCTTTTATGCTCAGATCCGTTTGGCTGAGTAACGATTGATTGATCAGATCTTTTTAACCAGGAGACTACACAAAGGAAACATTTCATTGACAAACAGCCATGTTATTTAATTAGTGTAGCTTGTCCGAAGGGTTCAATATAATGAGCGTTTTCACGTTTAAGGAACAGATTCTTAACCTGCAAAATCCAAGCATGATAAAGCATATCCGGTTAATTTTCCTGGCACTGTTTATCAGTCAGGCTTTCATAGTCTCCTGCACCAAATCGGACCTGAACAAAAATCATTCACCCGTGGATTCCACGACCATCGGAGGATTCCGCGACTCAACGCTCCTGATAAAAAGAATTTCCGTTGCTATGTATGATACCACGCTGCAGAATCTGATGGATTCTTTGTCGTACTATTATTTTTATGATACCACTACCCGAAGGGTAATTATTTTTCTTCACCAACCTTCATCGGCTTCGGATCCTGATTATTTAGCTATCCTGGATCATGATAATACCGGGCTGCTAACTACAGTGACCCTGAGCCCAACTTATTACACAGATCCTGACGATATAAGCACTGTCGAGTACGCCTATGACGCTCAGCGCGTGATAAAATCGGAATACATCACTTATAAGGATCGCGTAGAAAACATTGTATTGAATAAAACCCAGCTGCCGGGTGGAGCGTATGCATTGGACTGGCATAGGTCGTGGGCAGGTGGTGATTCGTTGGCTAATATTATCCGGTTTAATGTGAACGGGAAGGTGAATTATTTCAGCAGTATGTCGATCCTATACGCACCGGGAACCGGATATATAGATTCCCTGGTTTATGATGCCAACGGAAGTATTATCAAACAAACAGAAACCCATATCGATGGCTCATACGATACAACATCCTATGATCTCTATACATATACAAAAGACACTAGAGGTAACCAGTTCTATAATTTTGTCGGGATTTTATACAATGGAATTGCAGGACTTCCCCTGGGACTGGGTGATCAGTTTTCAGACCCCTACAATTATCTGGATCAGGAAACCATATATCCAGCTACGCAGACCATCGCTCACCACCAGGATGAATTTAATAACCCTTATTTTGTAAATTTTCAGTCACCCAATCAATTTGACGCGTCGAACCGGCTGATTCAAACGACCCTCTTCGCTGACGATATAAAAGTGTATCCGGTTATTATGAAAATTGACTATTACAAATAGCGCAAGAGAGACTTTCGCAAACTGGTACGGATCACGATTCCATCTTCAGGAAATAAAGTATATTTAAGTAACCGATAAATATGCTATATGAAACCTACCAGTCACATCAGCCTTCCGGCTGAGGAAAACGCAAAGCCAGTTTCAAAAGATCCTGACGCCCCAAAAACTTCCCTTGATCGCAGAAAGTTCGTGGAGATGATGGCGGCTTCGGCCATTGGATTTACCATCGTTCCACGCCATGTGTTGGGTGGCAAAAATTATATTGCCCCCAGTGATGTGATCACACTGGCCTATGTGGGCATCGGTACACAGGGCATTCGTGAACTGCTTCCGATGCTGGCCAGTCCGCATATCCGGGTAGTGTCTGTTTGTGATCCAAATAAAGATGCGGTTGGTTATAAGGACTGGGATATTGACGGATTGAATGATGAAATCCGAAAAGCCACCCGCAAACCTGACTGGCAACCCGGTGGCGACAATACCATTCCTGGCGGACGGGAAAACGGAAAATCCATCGTCGACAATTTCTATGCGAATGTGCATCCGGAGCTGGGCTATAAGGGATGCACCATGTATGCCGATTATCGCGAACTCCTGGATAAAGAAAAAAACGTAGACGCAGTAAAAATTATCACACCCGATCATTTGCACGGTTCGTTTTCCATGGCTGCGATAAAAAGAGGGAAACATGTTATGGTGCAGAAGCCAATTTCCAACCGCCTGACCGAAGGAAAGAAACTCATTCAGATGGCGCGTGACAGCAAGGTGATCACCCATCTGATACCCTGGGACCATAATGGATCCATGACCGACGTCATGACCTGGATCCATGCGGGTGCCATCGGAAACCTGATGGAAATACATAACTGGTCAAACCGCCCTGTCTGGCCACAATACGCGCAGTTGCCGGAACCCACCCCGG
>DATHNR010000264.1:0-4344 GCA_035485835.1 Puia sp. | reverse complement strand
CATGTCGCCCACTTTCTTATGCCAGTCTGCAATAACACCTTCTGTCATGGTATCACTAAGCCGGGGCATGAGGATTACTTCCTGCATGTTTGCCAAATTGAGACCAGTAGAAGTTGACGGTTGATCACGCACCTGCGTGACCGATGACGGTTTATCTTTGTTTGCTGCAGGAGCCGGTGCGTTACCTGATTTAGCTTCCGGTGCAGGAGCGGCGGCTGGTGCTGGAGCTTTTAAAGCGCCACCTTTTACCAGTGTACTGATATCTTCACCGGGCTTACCGATGATGGCCAGTAAATCATTCACCTGAATTTTACCTCCCTTGTCGGTGCCGGTAAATAAGAGTGTGCCATCCTTATAACTTTCCAGATCCATAGTTGCCTTGTCAGTTTCCACTTCAGCAAGCAGGTCGCCTTTTTTCACACTATCTCCCACTTTTTTATGCCAGGCAGCAATAACACCTTCCGTCATGGTATCACTAAGCCTGGGCATTAAAATAACTTCAGCCATAAAACTGGATAATTTTGAAATTTGGAACTTCGAAATTAAGGCAAAAACGTGAAATGCAGGGTCATTCGGATCACCCTTCCTGCAGCACGGGAATTTCTTTTACATTACCAGTACGTTTGATGACTCCCCAGTGCTGCAATTCCCCTTTGATGGCTCTACGGAACGATTTGAATAATACATACCATAAAAGCCAGCGCCAGACAAGTCGCTGCGGGATCAGCCATACCAGTTTGCTCAGTTTTTCCTTCTCAAAACTGAAAGCGAGGATTGCAACTCCGAGATCAACCAATAAAAAAATCAGGTAATATTTTCCTATCCTGGCGCCATTTCCATATCTGATTCCGATAAGCATTATTATATCGGCCAAAGGAATAATAGACGGAATGATATATTGAAAGGTCAGGATATTCGGCAGAGCTATCCAGCCAAGGGCTTTGTTGCGGTTGCTGAATAACATATCCCTGTTTTTCCAGAAAGTCTGCATAACGCCAAAACTCCAGCGGAATCTTTGCTTGATAAACATTTTAACGGTTTCCGGGGCTTCCGTCATGGCTATCGCGTTGTTCTCATTTTCAATAATATAATTACAACGAAGCATCCGGATGGTGAGATCACAATCTTCCGCAAGAGTGTCGCTGGTGAAACCGCCTGCATCTTCAATAGCCTGTTTGCGGAAAGCGCCAATGGCACCCGGAACTACCGTAATGGCATTCAGGTATGCGAAAGCCATTCGGTCAAAATTCTGGCTGCTGATGTATTCAATGGACTGCCAGCGTGTGAGCAGGTTTACAGTATTACCCACTTTTACATTGCCGGCTACTGCACCGACTTTTTTTCCGTTGTGATATTGAACATCTCCAAAATGCATCATGAGTTTGGATACAGCATCTGTAAGCAGTTTTGTATCGGCATCAATACAAATCACATATTCTGCCTCTGATTGTTCTATCCCAAAGTTTAACGCTGAAGCCTTTCCACCATTGGGTTTGCTGAATACTCTTACTTTTGAATATCCTTCAAAAGCATGCTGAACTTTGTTGTATGTTCCATCCTTACTGCCATCATCCACAAAAATAATTTCAAAATTCGGGTAGTCTGTTCTGAGTAGATTCTCTACAGAACTTACAGCATTCACTTCTTCATTATAAGCAGGAACGATGATGCTGACTTTTGGAGCATTTTTTCCGTCCGGTTCCCAGAAGTATTTCAAATTGAATTTCTTTTCCCATTGACGTTGTTTACTGGCCATGATGGCCATAAAAATGATGCGTGAAAGGGAAAGAATAATAAATACAATGAATACTGAAGTCAGTAGATGACTGCCGATATAACCGGCCATGGCGAGGAAATAATTTAGTTGAAGAAGATAATAACCGCTTCCTCTCGGAACGGCAGGCATGAGATCTTCTTTTCTCTTTCCTAGTAAATCAGCAATCGTGGTAAACTGGTATCCCCGTTCCTTAAAATAATGGATAATGCGTGGAAGAGCTTCAACAGTAGCTTCCCGGCTGTCACCTCCCGCATCATGGAGCAGGATAATATTTCCACTCAGGTTTTGATCAGTCATGCTTTGTTTCCGGGCGATCACTCTTGCTACAATAGAATCGGCGGAAGTACCCGGTTCCCAGTCCAGCGGATCGATGGATTCACCTATATCCAGATAATTTTTTTCCCTTGCAATAGCAACCGGAATCAATTCTTCCGCTTTTACAGGTTCAAAATCGGCATTGAAAGGAGCCCGGAATAATACAGTAGAATGACCGGTAATAGCTTCTATCAATAATCGTGTTGCGTCCATTTCAATGATAGCCCGTTTCCGGCTGACTTTGGCGATATTCGGATGCGTAAAAGTGTGATTGCCTATCTCATGGCCTTCCCTGTAAATTCTTTTTACAATGGGAATATTATTTTCAGCATTTATTCCAATAAGAAAAAAAGCGGCAGGCACGTTTTCTCTGCTGAGTATGTCCAGAATTTGCGGCGTATATATCGGATCGGGTCCGTCGTCAAATGTCAATACCAGTTTTTTCTTATCCTTGGTTCCATATTTTCTGGCAAGCCACTTGGAAGGAAGCTGATCATAGGATTCTTCCGAAATCAACAATTCAGCCGTATCCAGTTCCGGTGTAATTTTTCCGCTGGACGGACCTCCGATAACATCCAGCACTTCCCCTTCACCTGAATAAGCCGGCGTTTCATCCGTAACCATGGTTCTCACGGTAGAGAATAGATGAAAATCAAAACTTTTCAGGCTGTTCTTACTCATATCATGATCATAAAAATCCCACATACGGGAATCTTCATTTCCCAAACGCCAGAGAGCGACTCCCGCAAGTCCGGATTCTTCAGCAAAACGCATGGTGTTGAAAGTTGTCGCCGCATCAGTGAATTGAACTTTGTGCTGGGCGCCGTCATCACCATCATAGGTAAAGTGCAGATTATAGGAGTCGTTATCGAATATTATTTTATGATCACCATAAGTGCGGGCCAGGGTTAATGCTTCCTGGTAACTGATCGGTGATACAGAAACAACCTTATCATTTTCATCGAGCTTCCAGTCATATCCGAAACCTGCCACGGCAAGTATAAGTTTGTTGATTGGAATCTTTTTTATCGCATCATCAACAGCACCTTCAATCCATTTCTGATGGCTAATAGGTCCGGGGCCGGTTCCATCAGAAAACTGGTCATATGCCATGAGGATTTCATAATCATTATAATTGGACAGTTCTTTGAAATTATAATCTTCATTAAAGGGTTGAACATCCTGTGAAACCAGCAATCCTTTTGCGTGCATTTTTTCATAGAGAGATTTCTGAAATTGCACAAGCGCTTCATTCTTTTTTTCAATAAGGTCTTCGAAATCTATATTGATACCATCCAGTTTGTATTTTTCAAGGTATTTTATAATATCATTTATGAGCCTGTCCCTTTTTTCGGGGTTATTCAGAATACGATGTACAACATCGCCTCTGAAAACGCTGCCAATGTTATTGGTAAGAAGTGGCAATACTTTTACTCCGGATTTATCCATTACACTCAATGCAGCCGTATCTATTTTTGTCCAAAGTGTATCCGTGTTCGGATCCAGGAAAAACCACTCCGGCAGAACCATATTTAAACGGGCAATATTTTGATTCAGAGAAACCAGGGATGCAGGGGACCAGTTTACATAGAACCCGGCTCTTATACCCAATGAAAATTTCTTAAAAGAATAGAAGCTGGAATCTGCCTGAACAATGATCCCATTTTTCTTCCTGAAGCGTTTACCAATCGGATAACCTCCTGCCTTATATGCAACTTTTTCGTTGATGAATTTCCGGAATCCGCCGTATTGTTTTCCAATTTTGCTTTTGTTGAAAAGCCAGCTCGAACTATCCAGTAACGCTTCTTTTTCCTGTGCACCAAAATTTGGTAGTGAAGGTGTATATACCCTGGTCAGCGTAATAATAATTGTAACTACCCCGAGTACAACAAAAAGAGCTATCAGTCGGCTGCTCCAGATAAAACGGGACCAACGGGAGGATGAGCTGGTTTGAAATACCTGCGACGTAGAATTTCTTGCCATAAGAATTTGTAAAGATCCTGAGAATCATTGGCTACGCAAAATCAGGGAGTCCAAATTAGAGGATTTTTAGCATTTGAATGTGAATATAATTTGATGGATAAGGTGCAAGAACAGGAGTGATTAGAATTTGAAAGTGAATTGCTTTAAGCTTTGGGCTTTCAGCTTTTAATAGTCCAGTTCAAGCTTAAGCTTATCTTTTAGTTCTTTTACAAGCGGATACATTTCAACGATTTGAAGAAACTGATCCCTTTTACTCAGTGTTTTTTCCA
>DATHNR010000263.1:0-4043 GCA_035485835.1 Puia sp. | reverse complement strand
AAATTTGAAAAAGAGGATTTATTATCGAATACACTGGTGGCACCCACCGAGATACAGGAAGGATAGTAACCTGGATAGAAGAGATCGTTCTGGTTATCATTTCCTGCTGCAAAAATTACAACACCGCCGTTCATAGGCCCGGTCTGATTGCCATTCACATCACGTCCCGCTTCCTTCGTAAAATAATCTATCGCATCGAGTACGGCCTGATCATATACACCTGCTACGGTATAGCCCCATGAGTTTTGTGATATAACAGCTCCGTTATTTGCACCATATACAATTGCTGCGGCTGTACCAGCACCATCTGCACCGTTGGTGCCAAAAATTTCACTAGACATAATCCGCACTCCATCTCCGTTTCCGCTTCCTCCGGCAATTCCACAAACACCGACTCCATTATTATTCACAGCCGCGATTGTTCCGGAAGTATGTGATCCATGATCACCCGGAGAAATCGTACTTGAATTATCTCCAAAATTATAACCGTGTATATCATCTACATAACCATTACCATCATCATCCACGCCTGGCAGTCCGTTGAGTTCAGCTGTATTGACCCACATGTTTGCAGCAAGATCTTCGTGTTTGTAATCAACCCCTTCATCCACGACATCTACAATTACATTAGGAGTACCGGCATTTATTTTCCAGGCTGCTTCAAGATCAACATCAGCTCCCGTATAACCGCCTTCCTGACCTGTATTGTGATAGTTCCATTGCAAATAATAATAAGGATCATTAACTGGTGATACATAGGTTGAGGCATCCAGTGGTTTTGATTTAGGAGAACCTGTTATTTTTATTATAGGAGATTGAATGGCTTTAATTATATATGCCGGCTGAGCCGTTTCAATTTCTGAAACGGACCTGAATGCATTAACTGCAGAAGAAATTTCTGTAGCGTTATCAACCTGAATGGAATACCATCTGTCAAGTCCATATCTCTGCTGCTTGGCTTCCATTCGACCCGCACTCGGGAAAACACGAGTCATCTTAATTGCTTTAAACTCACGGGCGACAGCATCCAGATGGGCAATTCCTGTCTGGAATGTTTCCGTTCTGCTATTTGCTGAAAGCATGGGAAGTCTTCTCTGAATGGTGGTGAATGAAGATCCCGCTTTCATTTTAATCAGGATCTTTCCTGGTCTTACATCCTTTGCACCGATTTGTGCTGTTTGCATTTGCAACGGTGCATGTTGTGTTTGCATTTGGTTGCGGCCCGGTTGTGCCACCTGAATTTGCGCCATATGGGCCTTTTGTCCCTGAATCTTTGGAGTCTGGGCAATTGTTAGTTGACTGCCCAAGATGAGGATCGTACCTAAAATTATTTGCAACAACTGTTTGTAAAAATTATTCATGGTCCTGAATTAAATGTTTGGATTGAAAACTGAACTGGCTATTTGTTGATGAAGAAAAATCCGATTTTGAATGTGTTCGATATTTTGGATCTGCGATGCATTCTGCCGCTTTGGGATTTAGCGGTCTTTGCAGATAAAAGGAAGTCCATTCCACTGAATTGTGGGCAAAATGTATTCATATGTGGTTGTTTTTAGAAAACAGCCAAATGTATTGATGTTAACCATACATTAACGCGACCCCGGAAATCCGGCGCAACTCGATTTTATTCAATTGAATGAATATATCCTGCGAGAATATCTAATAAATGAAAGGATAATCAGAATAATATCTAATAATGGTTAATGATCCCATAGTTGGTTTCAACAGCGGATCCTTCCTGCCGGAGTCTGACGGAGATACCTAGCCGAAATATCTGCTATTAAATGCTTTGTAGATAGTATTGATTTAAATATAAGATTTATTGAATCTCCGGATTCGCTGCCCTATTCCGGTACATTCCATTTCAGGGAAAAAATCTGCATTCGTTTCGATTTAATGAATGAAAAAAAATTAAATGGACGAATATGAAAATATAATTGACCAAGTAGATAAATAAAAGGATGAAACCGAATTCATCCTGACTTGGTTTTTTTGAAGAATAATTTTTTATAATTCTAAAAGACTAACGGTATTGATTAAGCGCAATAAATGGGGTGCAGGATGTGATAAACTTGATATAAATCAAGTATGAGAGTGTGAGAGTGTGAGAGTGTGAGAATATGGAGGGATATTATTTATTCTCACTCTCTCACACTCTCACACTTCAGTATGTGCTATTTACCGGGAGTGATCAGTATGTTCCTGAAATCAACCGCCCCATGGTCTCCCTGGATAAAAATGGGGCCGGGTTCGCCTTCGGAACTATTGATGGCGCCTCCCGTAATACCAGGAATTACCTGGTTGCAAATAACTATTTTGCCGTTCACAGCCAGGGTGACCAATCTTCCGATCAGTGTAACATCATACGATTGCCATTCACCGGCATCCTTAGCCATCATTTCTGTAGGTGCGATGAATCCGTAGATCGCTCCGAGCAGGTCTCTGGAAGGTTCCATTCCTTTGCTGTCAACAATCTGTACTTCATAACGTCCTCTGAGATAAACCCCACTATTACTACCCTTCGGATAACGGAATTCAATATGGAGTTTAAAATCGCTGAACACCTGGTCAGTCATAATATTGGAGCCGGATGAAGGATTTCTCAAGATTCCATCTTCCGCTTTCCATTGATTCGGACCTGAAGCATGCCAGCCTTTGAGATCTGTACCATCAAATAATTTTATTTCCTGCCCCCAGACGGGGTCAGACTGCCTGATAAGTAAAGGTGCACGAACGCCAGTCAATGTAAAATGCTTGCCATTAGATTCTATAATAGTTCCTGATAAACTATCGCCCTGAAAAACGGCTTCAAAAACCAGGTCATTGGGAGATGGATCCCATTGCGGAGGGATTGTAAAACTCAGCTTAACGCCGTCGAAATTAACTTTTGAAATAGGCCGGGCACTTCCTCCTGAACCAACGAATTGTCCGACCAGTGTGTGTAAACCTGAATGATGCACTTCGAGCCATGCAGGAGACATTTTCCCGGAATTATACAGTGTAAGATCCCACCGGCCTTCAAGAGGAGATTCGAAATAATTACTTTTAACTATCGTATTCGCTTTTGAAAAAGTAAAAAGGGAAAGATAAAAAGTGAAGAGTATTCCGAAACGGAGGAAAGATATTTTTTTCATATAGCTTGATTAGAATTTTTAATTAGTTATAAAATTATGAAATCCCTTCCCACCAGGAACTGAAAGTTTGGTTTATATCAAGGTCGACCATTTCACCGATCATGGGGTGTAGCAATTTCACACCTCTGTGTTCAGCTTCTTTTTTAATGCGGAGAATCGGTTCATTCCAGGAGTGAATGGATAAAGAAAATTTTCCCCAATGCACCGGTAAGAGTTTCCGTGCATTCAGATCAATGGCCGTCTGTACCGTTTCTTCCGGATTCATGTGAATATATTTCCAATATTTGTTATACTGACCATCTTCAAGGATGGCCAGATCAAAGGGACCGAACTGATTTCCAATTTCAGCAAAATGACTGTCGTACCCCGAATCACCTCCGATAAATATTTTTTTAGACGGAGTTGCTAAAACGAATGACAACCATATACTCCTGTTTCTTTTAAATCCTCTTCCGGAAAAATGTCTTGCAGGTACCGTATTAAGGATAAACCCCTCTTCAGGAATAATTTGTTCATTCCAATCTTTTTCTTCGATCAGGTTTTTATCATAACCCCAGGATATAAGATGAGCAGTAGTTCCAAGTCCGGTTATCACCTTCCTTACTTTCTGCTTCAGTTGCAAAATAGTTCTATAGTCGAGGTGATCCCAGTGATCGTGTGAGATAATTAAATAGTCGACGGCAGGAAAATCCGCAACCGTGTAAATATCTGATCCTTTGAAACTTTTCGTTGTGAATCTCAGAGGCGAAGCATTTCCACTGAATACAGGATCTATAAGAAAAGTTCTGCGATCAATCTGCATGAAATAAGAAGAATGGCCGAACCAGACAAGTATATTTTTGTCCTTATTCAGATTCAGGAGATCTGTCTTTACAGATGGCAGTGGGGTCGGAGGGATTCGCTGTTCAC
>DATHNR010000262.1:0-3207 GCA_035485835.1 Puia sp. | reverse complement strand
GAATTTGAAAATATTTTGTTCAGACAACTGCTCACAACCACCATAGAAACGGTTGTAGTCAGGGGTTTACCAGGAAGTGAACTTCCCAGCCCAATTGCAAAAGGATTAAAAATATATAATCATCTTCCGGCTGACAAACTGAATGACTTAATGAACGCTTCGGAATTTATTATTGCAAGAAGCGGATACAGTACAATCATGGATCTTGTTAAGCTAAAAAGAAAAGCTGTCCTGGTTGCTACTCCGGGACAAACAGAACAGGAATATCTTGCCCATTATATGCACGAAAACAAATGGATGCTTAGCGTTTCGCAGAAAAATTTCAATCTTAAAAATGCTTTGAGCTTATATCAGAAAGCGAATTTGAAATTACCTGTATTATCTGAATCAAACTTATATCAGCCGGTGAATGATTTTTTAGTGGAAGTATCAAAAAGAAACTGGGATTAATCTTTACGCGGGTTTGTAAAAAAACAAAAAGCTGTTGTTTGACCTTTTAAAATCTTTCCAGGAATCGATCTCAGAAGTCACAGCAAACACACTGCAGGTAGGCATATGACTGATTTGGGCAGGACAAAGTGAAGAAGCAAATTCTGTAATGCCGGGATTATGGGAAAATAGCGCGATGTGTTGATACTTATCTTCTAATTCATGGATTAATTCCATGAAGTTTTCCTGGGAGGCATGATATAATGTTGGAATGAAAAATATCTCTTTTAGCTTACGGTTATATTCGGCAACAAATAATTCAGCAGTAGTCTTCGCACGCACAGCCGGACTGGATACGAATTGATCTATCGGTACATTCTTTTTGAAAAGTTTTTTGCCCATCTCTGCAGCTTCACGAAATCCGCGGTCATTTAAAGGACGATCAAAATCTGAAGACACATCGTAAGTATGCGAACTTTTTGCATGTCTTACTAATATTAAAGTTTTCATTTCATAATTATTTGCATATAAAAATTATCATGAATATTGTCATAACCTGTAAAGATCTGTTCCCAAATCATTTAATTAATTTACGATAGAGTGAAAATACGAGCTTGTTTCATTATATGAAGGTAAAAAATCGGGCCACAATAGTGGTTTTCCGTGGACTTTTACGAAATACCGATTATTTTTTTTATTTAGAGTTTATACAATAAAAAACATCCGTTAAATCATTGTTTAAATGGGAATCAAATAATATTTTAGTACCAGATCCGTTTTTGAAATACCCTAGAAAAACCCAACCATGCGAAACAAATATCGTGTGTTATCCGTAGCCCTGTTGCTGTCATTCTCTTCCATTTTACATTCCGGAAATGGACTGATGGCAAACCCAATTAAGAGAAATCCGGCGCCGATTACACTTTCCCACAACTCTGTTGAATTTGAAGCTGAAGTAAGCAATTTGTACTGCCAGATGAACCTGGAAGAATCAGGCCTTCACCGCGAAGTGTTTGAATATGCTTATATAGGATACCTGCGCTTGCTCGAGGAACACAAAATCATGAAGAGCAATATTATTACTATTTGTGATTTTAGCCAATCATCAAGAAATCGCCGGTTATATGTTGTTGATCTGGAATCCAGAAAAATACTGATCAACACTTATGTTGCCCATGGACGACGTTCAGGGGGTGAGTATGCGAATAAATTTTCTAATAGTTGGAGTTCTCATAAAAGCAGCCTAGGATTTTATGTTACTGAATTAACATATACAGGTAAACATGGCCTGGCACTGAAAATTCACGGACTGGAAAAAGGATTCAACGACAAGGCTGACAGGAGAAATATAGTTATACATGGTTCAAAATATGTCGGCGAAAAATTTATTCAATCGAATAAGTTTAATGGCAGAAGCTTTGGTTGTCCTGCCATCCCGAATGAAGATGTGAAGGAAGTAATTGAAGATATGAAGGGAGGATCCTGCTTCTTCATTTATCACCCTACGAAAAAATACCTGACTGGTTCAAAAATACTGAATGGTTAACCGGACGTAAACTCCGATGGTTTGAAGGTGAAAAAGTCCAATTTAGGTTCGTACCCTATGATTGGGCTTTTCTTTTTATTTTATATATGGAATCCCTGCCTTTAGGTTGTATCAAAAATTATTTGTTTCGTTTTGCGGAGATTTAAATTAACCAGGAGACCATCTGCGCTATGATTCCCACTAAAAAGCCACTGACCATTTCAAAACGATTATGGGCTCCCAAAATCAGGCGGGATGAACAAACAATACCGGCAACCAATATCGGAATTGTGAGGTAAAGACCGGATGTATATACATCCTGCCGGCTGAAAAGAATCGCAAAACTAACCAGTCCGCCCATGGCAACTGCATGGATGCTGACTTTATAAAAAATCGTACACATCCAGGCACCGCAGACAGCGAGAAATGTGCCGAGTATAAAATGAGCAGCTACCGGTGGTGTATCAGGCAGATTTCTAAATACATAGCTGGCCCAGAAATAAAAAAACATTGTTACGATAAAACCTACCAGCCTGTCCTGGCGATTTTCGAGCGACAGACTCCTGATCAACTTAAGCCGCCAGGCTATGAATAAACTAAAGCAGGGAAAAAAAACTGTAAATAATAATAAACTGAGCATACGCAGATTTTTGGTATGCGGATCAACGCCTTCAAAAACTGAAGGATGTATATAAATCAGAAAGGCGATTACATAGGCACTGATGAGAATCGGATGAAACAGTATGGAAAAAAAATGCGCAAAGAATCGAAGCCCCCGGGACGGATGCGGTTCCGTTGCTGATGCTGATGAGTATTGATATGCTGGTAGATTCATTTGGTGATAGTTGACTTTTTTATCGATGCCCGTTAACCGACTTTTAATTTGCGTTCAGCGTTAAGCTTTAAAGGCTTTAAGCTTTTCACAATTCCCGCCTAAGTCTTGCTACCGGAATATTCAGTTGTTCGCGGTATTTGGCAACGGTTCGCCGGGCAATATTATATCCTTTTTCCTGTAACAACTCAGTTAAACGTTCATCACTCAGGGGTTTCTTTTTACTTTCATCCCCGATTAGGTCGCTTAATATTTTTTTCACTTCACGTGTAGAAACTTCTTCTCCGCTGTCTGTACTTAGGGATTCGCTAAAGAAAAATTTCAACCGGTAGGTACCAAATTCTGTTTGCACAAACTTACTGTTGGCTACGCGGCTCACCGTGGATATATCCAATCCGGTCCGTTCTGCAATATCTTTCAG
>DATHNR010000261.1:0-6624 GCA_035485835.1 Puia sp. | reverse complement strand
ACCGCGCTGGAAACAGGAAATGCCGATTCAGCCTCAGTTTGGTTAAAGCAATATCAGAATGAAAAAAAATCATTCCGTAGTAATGCGTTGGATGACGGAGTAAATGAGCTATACTCCGGGGACCTGGATATTTTTAATAATCAGCCTGAATCAGCCCTGCGTCACTTTCAGAAATCGCTGATCATTTTTTCCGGAAATTTTACTGAAAATGACATACATAAAAACCCGGGGAATTTTACCGGGTCATTCGCCTATTACAGGTTATTTGAAGTGTTGGTTAAAAAAGCTTCTGCATGGGAAATGGAATATAAAAGAACTTCCAGGCCGGGTGACCTAAAATCTGCTTACGATTCCTATCAATCTACCATTTCTTTCCTTTCCTATATTGAAAGAAGTTATGAAATGGACGATGCCAAAATACTTCTTAAGCAAAAAAGCGGTGAAGTGTATACGAATGCTTTAAATGTTTGTCTCGAGTTGAACAAATTATTCCCAAATACAGGTTACGAAGAATCGGCGTTTTTAATTACTGAAAAAAATAAAGCCTCTATCATGAATTCCCAGCTCCGGGAAAATAGTTTTTTACGCTCTATGGGCACAGGAAATGACGTTGCAGGTGAGGAGAGGAATATCAAATTCAATATTGCACGACTGAATTCAAAGGCAGAAGGGGAGTTGAATGAACAGGCATTGCAAAAAATTAATAATGAGAAGTCGGATTATGAAATACAATTGATAAACCTGCGCCGGAAAATGGAAGGAGATAAGAGGTTCTATCAATTAAAGTATTCAGATGATTTTCCGGCAATTGAACAATTGCAGAAATCCATTGGATCTGACCAGTCACTAATAAGTTTTTATAATACTCCTGAGAAAATAGAAGTATTTGTTCTTACAAATTCATCTTTTCATCTGATTGAATTGGATAGTGGTGAAGCAATTCGCCGCAATATAATTTCCTGGATCCGGATTCTCCAGAATACGGAAGGGGGCAGGCATGTTAGCACAAAAAGATTAAAAGAAAACCTGTATTCACAATTCATAAAACCTGTAATCAGTTTGGCAGGAAATAAAGATGAATGGATTATCATTCCTGATGGCCTGCTTTTTCTTCTTCCCTTTGAGTCTTTACCTGGAGATACCAATGGCAGCCTGATTCTTGAAAAACATACTGTAAGTTATGAATTTTCAGCAAGGTTTATTATTGAGAATCACAGGACTGTTAATATTCAGAGTATTCAAAATCCTGTTCTTTCTTTTGCTCCCTTTTCCCAAAAGGGGGCCGACATGAAAGCTGAAGGAATGGGCTGGCTTGAGAAATTACCTTATTCAAAAGATGAGATTTCCGGGTTGAAAGGCAGGCGTTTTGAAAATCAGAATGCAAATAAAAAGGAATTCATTAAAAACCTGAATAGTTGTCCAATTGTACACCTGGCAACCCATGCAATTACAGACATGGATAATCCATCTGCTTCCTATATTGCATTTTTTCCCGCAACTGGCATACGTTCGGAAGATTTTCTTTTTCTGGATGAAATTTATTCGCTCAGACTAGACAGCTGCGAGTTAATGGTAATCAGTGCCTGTGAAACCGGAAGAGGAGAGTATATAAAAAATGAAGGTGTTATGAGTTTTGCCCGCGCTTTTTTATATGCAGGATGCCCAAGTACCATCAATACACTCTGGAAAGCAGACGATCGTTCGACTTCAGAGATATTCAGGATTTTCTATAAATACCTGGAAGCGGGATATTCAAAATCACGGGCATTGCAAAAGGCCAAAATAGATTTCATCAAAAATAATCCTGTGAACAGGGATCCTGCTTTTTGGTCTCATATAATCCTTACGGGAGATCCCGGAAGCTTATATAAAAAAAAACAACCCTGGATCTGGGTTGTTTTTGTAATAGCATTTGGTACGATTATATTTTTCTTGATCGGAAAAAGAAAGAAAAAAAAGCCGACGCTTTTCACAGCTAATATTGGGATTTTAAAATAACGTTGTCTAAACCTACTCAGTGTTTTCAGGGATACGTCGACTTTGATTTTGAATTTCATCGGATTGGACAGGATTCTTCATGGGATTTGATCAGAAAATTTTCAATGGTTAAAGGATTTAATAGTTTTTCAGAATTTGGTTTTCAATAGTATTTTGGATCTTACCGGTTTTCATGAATTGGTGGATTTAATCTTTGATATACTTAGTAACCGCAATTGATTAAAATGTAACCAGGAATTAAATTTAATTTCAAAGAAACGCTTCATGGATTAGTAACCGCAGCTTCTTCGGTTGTAACCTCTTTTTTTATTTTTTTAATTCTATGATTTTCAGATCGATAGAAGACAATTTTAAGGCCAGTGGATAATATGTATGACTGGTATCCGATTTGATTTTATTAATTAGCCTTATACTTTTATTTATTTCATGATTCATCAGGTAAGCGAGTGATAAATAGTATTCTGCTTCTTCCCTGAAAGAACTATCTCCTGTATTGTTCAGTATGTTTTCGAAAAGTGTAACAGCATGTGAAAAATTGTTTAATTGCATTTCAGCCATCGCAGCCAGGAATACTGATTTATTGGATTTATTATTTTCTTTTTGAAAGATAGTTAAAACTTCACTCCAGTTTTTATTTAAGTACGCTCCGGCTTCCGCGTCCTGTGTTTCCTGTCCGCGCATATTGCTTAAATCATAACTGGTAAATTGTTTTTCGTAAACGGACAGGTTGCTCACTGTAAGATATTTATACAAAGCTGCCATTCCTATAAGTAATATAAATCCAGCGGCAACACGCATACTCATTTTATATATGCGACGAATCCCGTTATTTGCCGGCGTTTCAGTCAGCTCTGATATATTCTTAAGTGATCTCCGAACTGCAAAAACTTTATCATTGATGGTATTGAGACGAACTGTGTCAATAGCCATATTCAGATATTGTAATTCATCTGCAAGAGATTTATCATTCTTAATCATTGTTTCAACCTGATCAGTATCTTGCTGATTCAGTTGATGGTCCAGATAATCAATTAATATTTCTTTACTTGGTTGCATGATTCTATTTGGATATCAATTCATTGATTTGCTTAACTGCCAGCGGATTTTGCTTTATTTTATCAGCTAATTGCTGCAGGCACTTATACTTTTTGTTTCTGACTACCTGTTCATTTTCGTAGTGCATCTGAGAAACGATTTCTTTCATTGACGAATTCTCATAATAAAATAGCTCCAGAATTTTTTTGCAGGATTCACCGAGATCCTGAAGCAACATATTCAATTGTTTTTTCATTTCACGGTCATTTATCAATTCGGTAACGGGTCCCTCTTCCTGATCGCGGTCCATTTCGAAAATTTGTTCTCGATTGCCTGCCCTTTGCCTTCTTCTGATTTCGTTATACCATATGTTTTTTGATATTGAAATCAGAAAGGTTCTGATTCCGGACTCCTGTCTGAATTTTCCTTTTTGAACGCATTCAATAAACGAAACGATCGTTTCCTGAAAAATGTCATCCCCGTCCTGCTCCGTACCGCCCTTCCCAATAATAAATGATCTGGTGATTTCAGCATGATCCTGGTAAAGCTGCAATATGGCCTGTTCCAGCAGGTCCTTCTCAAGAATTGCTTTTACAAGATCAGAATCTGAAAATCGGTTTTTCTTATACATAGATTAGTAACTGCTGGTTGAAAATATGTAACTCGTATTGCAGGATTCTACAAAAATGTGTATTTTTTAAAATATGATATTGATAATCAACTATATACAGCTTGTATAAATTTCGATAATAAATCACTTATTTGATGGTATTCTTTTTCCCCGTTCTGTAGTCTCTAAGTTATCTTTGCAGCCGAAAATAAAGGAAATTAATTCTTTATCAGCAAACTGCCTGATAGTATAACGGTAGTACGACAGACTCTGACTCTGTTTGTCTTGGTTCGAATCCAGGTCAGGCAACTCGGGCCCCATATTCAATATGGGGCTTTAACTATTTATAACGATGAAGTTGCTTTAATGGGGCGGAAAATCCGAAATAGGATTACTCAGGATTAAAATCAGTCACCAGTCACATAATAATATCTCCCATTCAGTAGTCAAAAGTGTAGTGCTCTTAAACGATTGATTTTTAATAACTTATGAAAGATAAAGTGATAACTCTCTCAACATCCCGTAAAAATACGGGTGATAAATGGAGGTATTTTACGTTGTAGATCTGGGTTCCGAAGGGTACTTTTAAAGAGTATTTAATCCAATCCTGTTTAAAATTTATTTTATGGAAACTGTTATCGATTTGCTTAGAGCCATTCAGTTAAATATGCTGGATGTAGTGATTGCCGGTCTTTTTATCTTTTCAACAGGATACCTGATCGGTATGAAAAAAGTTAAAAAACTTACCCACGAAATTTACGGCTTGCAAAGGGATGTACTGGAATTAAATGAGGAATTACTTTATGGCAGTCACGAAAATGAAAGTGAAACGCCTGTAATCGGATTAAAGCCCGACGGTATGAAACAAACCAAATTAGCTAAGTAATTAAATCTGATATTTATTGCAAATTTTACACTCCCTGCTTTTTTAATAGTTTAATGCAATATGCCAAACTGGTTTGCCAGGCCGGAATCTGAAGTCCATAGTCTTTTTTAATTTTTGATTTATCCATAAGAGAATAAGCAGGACGTTTTGCCGGCGTAGGATAATCCGAAGATGGTATGGGCAAAATCTGACATTTACTATCAGTTAATTTTTTTATTTCTTCAGCAAATTTGTACCAGGTTGTTTCTCCTTCATTACTGTAGTGATAAATGCCTGGTATAAAATGATCCGATTCAAGCATTTGCATTAAGGCGCCTGCCAGATCGCCTGCATAGGTAGGTGAACCTTTCTGATCATCAACGACACGTATAGAATCCCGCTCTTTCATCAAATGTATCATCGTCTTCACAAAATTGTTTCCAAAAGAGGAATATAACCAGGAAGTTCGGATTACCTGACTGGATGGATTGTTTTGAAGAACCAGATGTTCTCCTTCCAGTTTAGAGGCACCGTATATATTTACGGGATTTGCTATTGCGTTTTCTTTTAATGGAAAAGCTGAAGTTCCGTCGAAAACATAATCAGTAGAAATATAAATTAGCCGGGTTTTGTTTTTTGAAAGTAGCCTGGCAATTACACCTGAAGCTGCGGCATTTATCCGAAAGACTTTTTCTTTTTCTGACTCTGCTTTATCTACCGCTGTATATGCTGCACAATGGATGAAAATATCAGCAGGGTTCTGGTAAAGCCAGCTTTCTATTTTTATATTATCATCCAAAGGAAATTCTTCCCTCGTCAAAAATGTAAACTGAAACCTGGGATGATTAACGGCAATTCGGGCAAATTCTTTACCAAGCTGCCCGTTACTACCGGTAACAACTACACGATATGTTGGGGATCCGGGCATAAAGTCAATATATAAAATCTGAAATGGAAAGGTCGAATGCTGGCAGTTGTGTATCTTTTTCAGAGATTAATGTTTTATCCGGTGGAATCTGCCAGTTTATATTCAAAACTGTATCATTAAACCGGAAACCTGCTTCGCTTTGCTTATTATAAAACTGATCGCATTTATAAGAAATAACAGCTGTTTCACTTAACACGGAAAAGCCGTGCGCAAAGCCTTTGGGAACAAATATCTGTTTTTTATTTTCAGCAGATAACCGAACGTCATAGGTTTTACCAAAACCAGGTGATCCTACACGCAGGTCGAGAACTACATCCAGTATTTCACCATATAAAACACGCACCAGTTTTGACTGTGCATAGGGTTCTCTCTGATAATGCAATCCCCGTATTACACCATAAACAGAGTAAGACTGGTTATCCTGAACAAATTCATTTGAAATATTATTGGAAAGAAATAGCCTCTTGTTATAAGATTCAAAGAAAAATCCTCGTTCGTCAGGGTAAACGGCCGGTTCAAATATTATAACACCAGGTAAGGAAGTTTCTTTGAATGCCATTATTTATGGTATTGTTTTTCATAATAGTTCTGGTATTCGCCAGTAGTGACCTGTTCAATCCATTTTTCATTTGACAGGTACCAGTCGACAGTTTTTTCCAGGCCTTCTTCAAACCTGAGTGAAGGTTTCCATCCAAGTTCACGATGTAATTTTCCTGCATCAATGGCATAACGCATATCATGACCGGGACGGTCTTTTACAAAACTGATAAGTTTGGCCGAATCACCTGGTTTTCTACCAAGTTTTTTGTCCATTATTCCGCAAAGTAAATAGATAAGGTCAATATTTTTCCATTCATTGAATCCTCCAATATTATATTTTCCGCCTGTTGTTCCTTTATGAAATATAAGATCGATGGCTGAAGCATGATCATCAACATATAACCAGTCGCGTATATTTTCTCCCCTGCCATACACCGGGAGTGGTTGATTATTTTTAATATTAATAATCATCAGCGGTATCAGTTTTTCCGGAAAATGATGAGAGCCGTAATTGTTAGAGCAGTTTGAAACAATTACCGGCAAACCATAAGTATGGTGATAGGCCATAACAAAATGATCGGACGATGCCTTAGAGGCAGAATAGGGCGAGCGCGGATCGTAAGGAGTTGTTTCTGTAAATAGTCCTTC
>DATHNR010000260.1:0-6512 GCA_035485835.1 Puia sp. | reverse complement strand
TGGGATATAATACAGGAATCAAACTGAGATTAACGCCGGGCAATTCTACTGTAGTGAATCCCTATATTACTGCCATGTACGGATACAACGCTTCAGTATCTATAACAGACAATTCACAATATGATAAATTATTTTATGGACCTACCCTCGGATTTGGAATAGACATACGATCCAGGAAACCAAGTTCCAGTGGATACTTATCAATAGCATTAATGATCCCCATACGTAATTCCGATGCCCAGAATTATATTGATCTTTTAAAAACTGAATATGGGGCTTCCTTTAGTACCAACCTTCCCCCTATAGGTCTTTCAATAGGGTATAAATTTATCGTGCATTAACTGTTGAAGATGATTTCCGGAAATTTGTAAACCGGAATTAAAAATCAGTCATTTTTTTGAGTATGTTTCGATTAAACTCTATTTCAGATGCCGGAAAAGAGCCATATTCAATTCTGTCATTTCTCCTGCTCCTGAGATTCGTTTTATTTCCAGTAATTTTTTACCAATTGCAATGGCAGTGACTGTGGCCGGATTACCGGTTTTCTGGGAAATGGCAGACTGGGCCTGGCTGGGTGTTTTCTGATTGGATTTCATAAATAAAGGATACAGAATAACGACTGTATCCTTTATTTTATGCGTTTTGAAAGGGAAATAATTTGTTGCTGCTTAACAATATTCGTCAAATGCTGCGATCAGGTTATGAGCGATCATCTGTGCAGACCGGCCTTCAATATGATGACGTTCAATCATATGTACCAACTGACCGTCTTTAAACAAAGCTACGGCCGGAGATGAAGGTGGATAAGGAAGAAGGCGTTCCCTCAAAGTTCGGACTGCATCAACGTCGAATCCTGCAAAACTGGTTGCCAAATAGTCTGGTTTCTTCTTTGTATTATGAACAGCCATCAAAACACCGGGTCTGGCAGTTCCTGCAGAACATCCACACACGGAGTTGATCATTACTAGGGTTGTTCCCTTGGATTCCAATTGATTAATGACTTCTTCCGGTGTCTTCAGCTCGCTGAATCCATTGTCGGTCAGCTCTTCTTTCATTGGTATAACTAATTGTTCGGGATACATTGTTAGAGTTTTTTAAAACAACGCAAAATTAATCATTTTGTTCATTATGTGGAAGGCAATATTCTAATATCAGGAAGCTGACTAAATTGATATAAATATAAGTAAATCATGTAATTATGTCGGTCAAATCTGCAATAAAATGTCATAATGACTTCTTATTCTTCAGAAATCCGGATGGTATAGCATTTGACCGAATTGGCTGTAATCATTCATTTAAATTTAAATAGATATTTTATGACACTTGTTAAAGTTAACAACAGGCCTTTTGGGAATCTTTTCAACGATTTCCTTAATGAGATTCCTGGTGCAGCTCGTTCATTCGGCCAGGATCTTTTCGCATTTCCACAAACAAATATTCACGAAACTTCTGAAGCATATCACCTGGAATTGATTGTTCCCGGCAGATCTAAAGAAGATTTTAAAATCCAGGTAGAACAGGGTTTACTTACTATCAGCTTTGATAAAAAGGAAGAAACCAATAACCAGGATGGTTATAAAACAATTCGTCGTGAATTTGAATTCAAATCATTCAAACGCAGTTTTTCTGTTGACGATAAAGTTGATGTGGATGGTATCCAGGCTAAGTATGAAAATGGTGTTTTGAAACTTCTCCTTCCAAAAAAAGAAGAATCAAAACAGAATCCGAAACAAATTAATGTAGCCTGATACCCTGCTGAAAGAATAAGCAAATTGTTGGTTTGTAATCCCCTTTAATCTTAGAGGGGATTTTTTTTGCTTTGTTTTCTTAAGGTTGTAGACTACTTTTGCGACTCAATTTCCAGTTGATCTATGATTAAATCCAGGTACCCGGTATTTTTGGTTATATTTTTTTTGTGTTTAATCCGGGTTTTTCCCTCCTTTAGTCAGAATCAGGTAGTTCTCACTCCTTCTGATAGTATTCACCAGGCACAGGATACATTAACAAAAATTCTTTTAGTTCAGGATACAATATTAAGAATTCGTAACCTGAGTCCATTTTTTACACTGCATGTGGACTCGATGATGAATTATAGTCTTGAAGTAAATAAAAATCCCAATAATTATTACTGGTATCTCAGGAATTCTCCGCTGGGTCTCAGGATCAATAAAGACAACGGGCTTCTTACTTTTAAGGCAGATAAATCATACTTTTTATCTGGTAAATTAAAATACGACTATCCTTATAAAGTGAGTGTTGGAGTTCAGAATTTACACAACCCTGAAGAACGGGTGGATACAACTTTTACTATCCAGTTTTTTACAACGGAAATAGTTCCATCCCGTTTGAAACCTTCTGTAAACAGTACATTATTTGTTGATGAAGGTGATACCATAAATTTTAAAATTGAATGTGAAGCGGGAAGTTTTCCAATCGATAACATCAGTTTCTTTTCGAATTTTCCCATAAAGAATTATAAAGAAGTTAAAAAATGTGATGACGAATTTGTATGGAGTCCTCCTTATGATTTTGTAAAGGAAAACGATTCGGCCAAGCTCAAACTGGTTATACTCTATTTCATCGGTGCGAATAAATTTTTTAACAGGGATACAGCCGTTGTAAAACTATATGTCCGGGCAGCCATGAATTATCCATTTATGCTGCAGGAATACAATCGAACAGTAAAAGAAATTCATACCTACACGCTTCAGTTGAAATACGCATTTGTAGAACTTGATAAGAAAGTAAAAAACACCAAAACGACTCGTACGACTTTTGACATGACATCCGGCTCCACAGCGCTTGGTGGAACGGTATTTTCGTCACTGCCTTCGGCAAGTGCACAAACAGTCGGCAAGATCCTGCCCAGTGCCGGTGTCGCGCTTGTTCCTGTTAAGGAAGCAGTTTCACCACAAAAAACAGCAGAGCAAAATTCAGCTTCTCTTGTTCGTTCATCTATAAAAAGACTTGAATATCAATTGCACGAAAATTCCCTAAGTGGTGAAAAAGATCCGAATATTGGTAAAAAAATCAATAAACTCAGAGATGAGATGCAGCAGATCCAGATTCAGTTAATTGATGTGCCGATTGATGAGAATAATAATATGACGGAGGAACAATTGAATGAGTACTTCAACAGCAATAAAGTGAATAAGAAGTATAAGCTTAAGCACTAGAAAACAAGTGTGAGAGTGAAAAACTATAAACAATCTACTCTCACACTCTCACACTCTCACACTCGTATTATTTGTATCCCAAAATTTTCATCATGCTCTGAGCTGTCTGTTCTTTTGCATGCAGCCAGTCGACCGGCTTTCCGTTCTTATCAATGCTTACGATTACATGTTTCGGAGAAGGGATCAGGCAATGTTTAATTCCACCATATCCGCTAATCTGATCCTGATAAGCACCCGTATGGAAAAATCCGAGATATAATGGTTCGCCGTTATTTAGTTTAGGCAGGAATACTTCATTGATATGTTCTTCTGAATCGTAGTAGTCGTGGCTATCGCAGGTAATTCCACCCAGTACCACGCGCTGATATTCTACATCCCATTTATTGATGGGCAACATAAGAAACCGCTCTCCAATGCCCCAGGTATCCGGCAAGGTAGTGATAAATGAAGAATCTATCATGTACCAGATTTCACGATCGTTTTGCATTTTCTGCCCGATCACACTATAAATATGCGCCATGCTTTCTCCTACTGTATAACTACCGAATTCGGTAAATATATTGGGCATTGGGACATGATTTCGCTTGCAAGCTTTTTTAATGTTACCAACTATTTCATTAATCATAAACTGGTAATCATATTCAAATCCCAGGGAATGCTTAATAGGGAAACCTCCGCCAATATTAATGGAATCAAGTTCAGGGCAAATCTTTTTTAACTGGCAATAAAGGTTAATAACTTTATTTAGCTCGCTCCAGTAATATATATCGTCCTTAATTCCTTTGTTCAAAAAAATATGCAGCATTTTCAACTGGAACCGGTCTTCATTTCCTTCAATTTTATCAACATAGAATTCAAGAACATCGCGAGGCCTGAATCCCAGGCGTGAAGTATAAAAAGGGAAATTCGGTTCTTCTTCAGCGGCTACCCTGATTCCCAGTTTGAACGGAACTTTAACCGATTTTTTATACTGCTGCAGTTCTTCCTTATTATCAAGAATAGGAACTACATTCCTAAAACCGGTGTTCAAAAGGGAAGCAATTCGACTTGTATAAGGTTTCTGTTTAAAGCCGTTACAAATAATAAAAGTGTCTTTGCTTATTTTTTTCCTTGCGTATAATTTTTTAATAATATCAATATCATAAGCATAAGAAGTTTCCAGATGAATATCATTGTTAAGCGCTTCTTCCACGACAAATGAAAAGTGAGAGCTTTTCGTGCAGTAACAATAAAAATATTTGCCTTCGTATTTGTGCCTCGACATGGCAGTGGCAAACATTTTTTTTGCTTTTTTTATCTGCATGCCGATTTTTGGCAAATAAGAAAGTTTTAACGGCGTCCCGTATTTATCAATGAGGGCCTTTATATCCACCCCATTAAATTCTAAATAATTTTCCTTTACTAAAAAACCTTCCTGGGGAAAATTGAACGTCTGCTGAACGAGGTCAGCATACGTATTGTTCATTGAATCGTTAGGATTGATGATGGTCGTACGATTTAGAATTGAAATAAAAGTAGGTACAAATGTAATTTTTTGAGGATATCCACAAAATAAAAGAGATTTCTTAAAGGTTATTTAATGCCTTTTAAGAAATCTCTTCAATAATTGTTGCTGTTTTATTTAACTGAAGCAATCAATTGTTTAAATGCTTCCGGTTCATTCATGGCAATATCAGCCAGTATTTTCCGGTCGAGCGTAACGCCTTTTTCATTCAGGAGGTGAATAAATCGGGAATAAGTAAGTCCTTCTGAACGAACCGCTGCATTGATACGTGCAATCCAAAGTGCACGGTATTCGCGTTTTTTGAGTTTACGACCTACATAACGATAAGTCAGTCCCTTCTCCAAAACGTTTTTTGCTACTGTATATACATTTTTACGCTTACCATAGAAGCCTTTGGCCTGTTTGAGGATCCGTTTTCTACGGGCCCTGGATGCGACAGCATTTACTGAACGTGGCATATAAAAAAGTTAAAAAGTTAATAGTTGAAATGAATGTTTAATTAGGCGTTGATTATTTTAATCTAAGCAGCCTTTTTACGAAATCAAGGTTAGCCTGACTGACTTTCCCTTTTTTTGCCATCAATCTTTTCCTTTTAGTTGATTTTTTCGTTAGTATATGCCGTTTGAAAGCTTTCTGAAAAGTGATTTCTCCTGTGCCTGTGATTTTGAATCTCTTTTTGGCACTCGAATTTGTTTTAACCTTTGGCATCTTTTGATGAGGTTTTAATATGATACCCTGCTGGCGGACCTGCTCGGGCAGATCTCTTATGGGGCCATTTGGGCAATTCCCGCCTTAAGCAGGGCCATTAAAAAATGGAGCGCAAAGGTATATGAATTTTTAAGAAAAAGGAAATAATATCCTGATCTATATATGAATACGGCTAATTTAATGGTATCATTTATATGGGCTTTAACGCTTTTCCACTATTTTTGCCTCCCATAAAAAACTCAGACTAACTTAATATGGACAAACTGATTTATCTGGTACCCCTCATGGGAGTCATTGGCCTGTTGTATACATTCATTCAATTCAAGTGGGTTTCCAGACAGGATGAAGGAACCGATCTGATGAAGCAGATCAGTCGTTATATCGCTGAAGGTGCGATGGCCTTCCTGAAAGCTGAGTGGAAAATCTTAGGATATTTTGTGGTTATTGTGGCCCTTCTCCTGGGATTTATGGCCAGTACTAATCCAAATTCACATTGGTCCATTTCCATTGCTTTTATTCTCGGTGCTATTCTTAGCGCTACCGCCGGGTATATCGGAATGCGTGTTGCTACAAAAGCGAATGTGAGAACCGCCCAGGCAGCCCGTACCAGTTTAAGCCGTGCGCTCAAAGTTTCTTTTACAGGTGGTTCTGTAATGGGATTAGGTGTTGCAGGACTGGCCGTTCTTGGTCTCGGTGGCCTTTTTATCATTTTAAAATCAATATTTGCTCCTCAGGCCGAGGTGAATTCGGAAGAAATGCTGCGAACTATTGAAGTTCTTACCGGTTTCTCCCTGGGAGCCGAATCAATTGCCCTTTTTGCACGAGTTGGAGGGGGCATATACACTAAAGCAGCTGATGTTGGTGCTGACCTGGTCGGTAAAGTAGAAGCTGGTATACCTGAAGATGATCCGCGAAATCCGGCAACTATTGCAGATAACGTTGGTGATAATGTAGGAGATGTAGCAGGTATGGGTGCAGATCTTTTTGGTTCCTATGTCGCTACTGTGCTGGCCACCATGGTGCTCGGTCAGGAAACAGTTTCTCAGGATAATTTTGGAGGCATGTCTCCTATCCTGCTTCCCATGATGATTGCAGGTACCGGAATTTTATTCTCCATTATTGCA
>DATHNR010000259.1:0-6058 GCA_035485835.1 Puia sp. | reverse complement strand
CTGTTTATGGGTTTTTTATACGCGCATAAAAAAGGTGCCCTGAAATGGATGTAGATAAAAAAGACAATAAGCAAAACGATTTTCCCGGTAAAATTCATGAAACACCCGGAGGAGGTGTTGTTTTAAGCAAGCTGGATGATGTGATCAACTGGGCCCGTTCAAATTCACTTTGGCCACTAACCTTCGCCACCAGTTGCTGCGGCATTGAAATGATGTCCGTGGCTTCGGCAAAATACGATTTCTCAAGGTTCGGGTTTGAAGTGGCAAGAGCCACTCCGCGCCAGGCAGATGTAATTATCATCGCCGGTACCATCGTAAATAAAATGGCTCCCGTTTTAAAGAGATTATACGATCAAATGGCAGATCCGAAATATGTTATTGCCATGGGCGCATGTGCCATCAGTGGTGGTCCATTCTTTTATAATACTTATTCGGTGGTTAAAGGTGCTGATCATGTTATTCCGGTTGACGTGTACATACCAGGCTGCCCGCCCAGACCCGAAGCTTTATTGCATGCCCTCATCACATTGCAGGGGAAAATTAAAGCCGGTTTAACAAGAGAACAAATCAAAGAAAACTCCAGTTTAAATCCATAAAATATTCTGAAGAATAGATATGTTGAATGAGGATTTAAAATTGAAGCTTACTGAAATACTTCCAACAATCATTTTTGAAGAAGGGGGAGAATGGCTCAATGCTTTTATTCCACCGGAGGAGCTGGTTTCATTTGTTGAACAACTGCGGTATTCCGAAGGGCTGGACTTCGACTATCTGTTTTGTCTGACCTGTATAGACTGGAAATCACATTTTACCATGGTCTATCATTTTTCGTCTACCATCCACCGGCATAATATAGTTGTAAAAGCCAAATTGGACAGGAACAATCCGGAAATTGAAACGGTTTCAGATATATGGCGCACGGCTGAGATGTTGGAAAGAGAAGTGTATGACCTGTTCGGAGTAAAATTCCTGCATCATCCTGATCTCAGGAGACTGATCATGCCGGATGATTGGGAAGGGTGGCCATTGAGAAAAGATTTTGAAGATCCGGTAAATATGATAAAGTTGTAAAAAACTTACAGAAAGTTGTATAAAAAATGATCGAGGAAATTGGGAGAACTACGGAAGGTGATTTGATAATAAATGTTGGCCCGCAACATCCTGCAACTCATGGTGTACTGCATCTGGTTATTACTCTGAATGGCGAAACTATTAAGAAGGTTGAGCCGCATTTAGGATATATACACCGTTCCATCGAAAAAATGTGCGAAAGTCTTTCTTACCGGCAGTTTATCTATGTAACCAGCCGGATGGATTATTTATCGTCCCATATTAATAATCATGGCTGCGCTCTTTGTGTAGAAAAAGGCCTGCAAATTGAAGTTCCCCTGCGCGCACAGTATATCCGGGTGATCATGGATGAACTTACACGTATTGCTTCACATGAACTTTGGTGGGGCGCCATGGCCATGGATCTGGGTGCATTTACTCCTTTTTTTCATGCCTTCAGAGAAAGAGAAACCATAACGGATATAATGGAAAAGACCTGTGGGGCCAGGCTGACAATGAACTATATGGTTCCGGGTGGTGTAATGGCTGAGCTCCACCCCGATTTTCAAAAAGATGTGAAGCATTTCATTCAATTATACAAATCAAAATTCGAAGAATATAATGAGCTGGTTACCGGCAATGTGATCTTTCAAAACAGAATGAAATCGGTTGGAGTCATATCAAAGGAAGATGCCATTTCTTATGGATGTAGTGGCCCGGTGGGAAGAGCCAGCGGTGTAATCTGCGATATCAGAAAACTTTATCCTTACGATATTTATAATAAAGTGGAGTTCGACGAAATAACAGAAAAAGAAGGAGATTCTTTTGCCCGCTACGTAGTCAGGTTGAAAGAAATGCAGCAAAGTATCCGTATCATTGAGCAATTACTAGACAATATTCCCGAAGGAGACTTTCAGGCGAAAACAAAAGCAGTATTGAAATTACCGAAAGGAGAATTTTATCAGAGAGTAGAAACAGCCAGAGGTGAACTGGGCGTTTATATCGTTAGCGAAGGCGGTACAACACCTTACCGGATTAAATTCCGTTCACCTGGATTCTCCAATCTTTCTGCCCTGGAACATATGGTGAAAGGATTGAAAATCGGGGATCTCGTTGCCGCGATGGGATCACTCGATTTGGTTATACCGGATATCGACAGATAAATAAAATGGCATGTTTAGTTTAGAAAACATTACCCGAATAATTCATGAATGGCTGAACAGTCATTTCAATCCAACCTTTGCATTACTCTCTGAATTTATTCTGGTAGGTCTCGCTTCTATAACATTATTCGCTGTCCTGGGACTTAGTTTAGTATTTATGGAAAGAAAAGTAGCTGCTGTTATGCAAATCCGTTTAGGACCGAACAGGGTCGGACCTAAAGGAATTTTTCAAACGACTGCCGACACATTAAAGCTTCTTATGAAAGAAGGATTGGTACCGGACGGCGCCGATAAATTTTTATTTACACTGGCGCCATTCGTCGTCATGATCGTAGCCATGCTCATCCTTGCTCCGATAGCCTTTGCAAAAAATTTCCAGATATGGGATATCAATATAGGCGTGTTATACCTTTCAGCTGTTTCTTCCCTTTCTGTTATTGGTATCCTAATGGCCGGATGGGCAAGCAATAATAAATATTCCCTGCTGGGCGCCATGAGGAGCGGTGCACAGATTGTAAGTTATGAACTATCGGCAGGCCTTTCAGTCCTCTCCATCGTTGTAATGACAGGAAGTTTAAGCATCAGGGATATTATTCTTTCACAGGAAAATGGCTGGTGGATTTTCAAAGCCCATATTCCAGCCCTCATCTCCTTTGTTATTTTCATTATCGCAGTTACTGCTGAAACAAATCGTGCACCATTTGATATGGCAGAAGCGGAAAGTGAACTAACTGCTGGCTTTCATACTGAATATTCAGGAATGCGATTCGCCCTATTCTTCCTGGCAGAATATATCAACATCTTTATCGTATGTGCAATCGGCGCAACTTTATTCTTTGGAGGCTGGATGCCCCTTCATATAGGACACTGGCAGGGATTTAATCATATCATGGATTATATTCCATCTTCCATCTGGTTCCTGGGAAAAACGATTGGCCTTATATTTTTGATCATGTGGTTCCGATGGACATTCCCCAGGCTGAGGATCGATCAGTTGCTGAATCTCGAATGGAAATACCTGCTGCCGATCAGCATGTTTAATTTATTGCTGATGACGCTGGTGGCCATCATGGGCTGGCATTTTTAATATTTATTATGTTCTTAAAAGATTATATAAAAGATGTGTTCGGAGCGGTCAGATCAATGCTGAAAGGCATGCGTATGACGGGTTACTACTTTACACATCGAAAGGAAATCATTACTGAACAGTATCCCGATAACCGCGAAACCCTGAACCTGGCAGAACGTTTTCGCGGAGAAGTAATTCTGAAACACGATGAAAAGAATGAGCATGCCTGTACAGGATGTTCTGCATGCGAAATCGCCTGCCCCAACGGAACTATCAAGATTATCAATAAATTCGATATTACACCGGAAGGAAAAAAGAAAAAAGCAATCGACACATTTGTCTATCACCTGGAATTATGCACGATGTGTAACTTATGCATTGAAGCCTGTCCAACTGACGCCATCAAAATGGCACAGAATTTCGAACACAGTGTTTTCGACAGAAGCAAACTCACAAAAAAATTAAATAACGAGGGATCTAAACTCCGGGAGGGTATCGAATAATGAGTTCATCTGTAATTATATTCTATATCATCTCTGCTTTTATCCTGGTGGCTGCCCTGCTGGCAGTAACAACAAGAAGAATATTCCGTTCCGCCATATTTCTGCTATTTACCTTAATAGGGACGGCCGCATTGTTTTTCTGGATGGGCGTTGAATTTATCGCTGCAGTACAGGTTATTATTTACGTCGGTGGTATTGTTGTCCTCATCATTTTTTCCATTTTTCTTACGCAGAAATCAGGAGATGAAATGCCAAAACCGCTAAGAAACCGTTCTATCTTTTCTGCTCTTGCATTGGTATTCGGATTTTCTTTTACTTATCACCTCATTAATGGATATGGATTTGGTCCGACAATCCATGAACCATTCAATATTAAAGTATCAGAAATAGGCATGCAGATGTTGAGTACAAAAGAACACGGATTTGTATTGCCATTCGAAGTAGTGAGCATTCTGTTACTCGCTTCGATGGTTGGATGTATTGTAATTGCCATGAAAATAAAACCAATAGAAGAAAGAGATAGTAAATAATAAAATAATTCAGGAAGAGCTAAGCTGCAAATACCAGAATGACTGAAATAACAATAACACATATACTTTTTGTTAGCACCGCCCTTTTTTTCATCGGCATGTACGGATTGTTCACACGACGAAACATGATTACGATGCTAATGGCCATCGAACTGATTCTGAATAGTGTAAATATCAACTTTATCGCTTTTAATAAATACCTGTACCCTGGAAAATTAGACGGCGTATTTTTTGCCATTTTTATAATTACCATTGCTGCAGCGGAGGCAGCATTGGCCATAGCCATTATAATCAATTTATACAGGAGTCACCATTCCATCGACGTGGAAGATGCAAGTGAATTGAAATACTAAACCATGCCCCATTATTCATATATAGCTTTCATTCCACTCCTGCCCTTGTTCTGTTTTTTAATACTCGGGCTTTTCGGAAGAAAATATTTTAAATCATTCTCAGGTACTGTTGGGACATTGTCAATTTTTATTTCTACCATACTTTCGCTTTATGCTGCCTGGCAATATTTTTTTATTGAAGGGAAAATGAATGGTTCATTTCAAAAAATAGTAGCCCTCAAATATACCTGGCTTCAATTCTCTCCCAATGTTTCTATCGATATGGGTATTCTCCTCGATCCCATTTCTGTCATGATGATAGTTATAGTAAGTTTTATTTCTTTGATGGTCCATATATTCAGTCTCGGTTATATGAAAGGAGAAGAACGGTTTGCCACATACTATGCTTTTCTTTCTCTCTTTAGTTTTTCAATGCTCGGCCTGGTTCTGTCATCCAATATTTTTCAGATCTATATGTTCTGGGAACTGGTTGGCGTTTCTTCATTCTTATTGATCGGATATTATTTTGAAAAGCCTTCTGCTGTTGCCGCATCAAAAAAAGCATTTATTGTTACCCGCTTTGCAGATCTTGGTTTTCTGGTCGGAATCCTTATCCTGGCTTTTTACAGTGGTACCCTGGATTTCGGAACATTGATTGAAAGACTTACATCTACACAGTCTTCTGCATTCATAGAAATTTCCACTGCTACATTTCTTGGGACATCGATGCTGACATGGGGACTGGTACTTATATTTATCGGCGGGGCAGGGAAATCGGCCATGTTCCCCTTGCATATCTGGTTGCCCGATGCGATGGAAGGTCCCACGCCGGTATCTGCTTTGATTCACGCTGCTACGATGGTTGTTGCCGGAGTATTTTTAGTTGCCAGGTTATTTCCTGTTTTTTCAATTGATTTTACAGCCATGCAAATCATAACCTGGGTAGGCGCCTTTTCTGCTTTATTCGCAGCCGTTATTGCATGTACACAAACGGATATTAAGAGAGTGCTGGCATTTTCTACTATGTCGCAAATCGGATTCATGATGTTTTCTCTGGGCGTATCAAAATATGGTGGCGAGAATGGATTGGGGTATACAGCCTCCATGTTTCATTTATTTACACATGCATTCTTCAAATCATTATTGTTCCTGGGTGCTGGTGCCGTGATACATTTCGGCCATAGTAACGATATTAAAGAACTGGGAGGTTTGAGAAAAATAATGCCGGTGACTCATATTTCATTTTTAATAGCCTGCCTGGCAATCGCTGGTATCCCTCCTTTTTCAGGATTCTTCAGCAAGGAAGATATATTAATGGCTGCTTACCATTCCAACAAACTGATTTATGGAATTGCCGTATTTACCTCTGCACTGACGGCATTTTATATGTTCCGTTTGTACTATTCCATTT
>DATHNR010000258.1:0-10814 GCA_035485835.1 Puia sp. | reverse complement strand
CAGACGATCTTTCAAAAAACCTACATCAATACCAGCTTCAAATTTTTTAGTAGTTTCCCAGGCATAGTCAGGGTTGTATAAACTTGTCGGGATTAAACCTGCGGAGTTTTGATAATTGTATAAAGTTGGAGAATATGTGCTCAGGTATTGATAATCTCCTATCTGGTCATTTCCTGTAAGGCCATAACTGCCCCGGAGTTTTCCAAAACTTAATACAGTTAAATTTTTTTCAAAAAATGGTTCTTTTGTGAATATCCATGCCGCACCGGCAGCACCGAAATTTGCGAATTGTCTACCGGGACCAAAACGACTCGACCCATCGCGCCTTCCGGTTAAATTCAAAATAAATTTATCACTCAGGTTGTAATTTAACCTTCCAAACAGGGCTTCATATCGATATTGAGTGTAGCCATTATTTGCAACAACTATAGTTGAGGCAGCGGCAATATTTTTTAGCAGCGCATCGCTGCTAAAACCGTCCGCGATAATTGTCTGAGTTGTTTTAATATCCTGCTCTAATGTCAGTCCAATCAAAAAATTCAATTTTCCATGTCCAATTTGCTTTTGATATTCTGCCTGCGGTTCGAGAATCCAGGTTTCGGCACCGCCATTTGAAAAAGTTGAATTTCCTGAAATATCACCGAAGGCCGGATTAGTGGTACTTAGGGGAGTAATTTGCATCTCAGACATTTGCAGATTGTTGTAACCAGCAGATAATCTGATTTGCAAATCACGATTTATACTGTAATTCAAAATGACATGACTAATTAAATTATTGGTCTTGGCCTGATACGTTCGTTCCACATAACTGAACGGATTGTCAAAACCTGGAGGCCAGTTTAGTTTCCCTGCAGTATCGAAAACAGGTGGCGCATCAGGGGGCATCGACAAAGCTTGCCGAACAAAATCCTGGGCAGGTAAATTATTATTTTCTATTCCATAAGTCAGGGATAGATCAATTTTAAACTTATTATTACTTGAAACATGATTCAGGCTAAAATGGCCAGATCCTTTTTCATCTGCATATTCACCCGGGAAAACGGTTGTTTCCCGATGAAAACCTCCTCCAAGGGAAAATTGCGTAAATGCATTTCCTCCCGATATATTTAGTTGCATATCTGCGATATTTGCTGTACCTCCGATCAGAAGTTTCTCCCAATCGGTATATCTCGTAGTATCCCAACTCAGAAGGTCATAATCTCCATTGGACAGGCTCGGTGTCGCTCCATCATTTTTAAATGCTTCGTTGCGCATTGTTAAATACTGCTGTGTGTTTAACAATTTCAATTTGCGGTCAATCTGGCCCATCCCAAAATAACTATTAAAGTCAACTTTCGTTTCTCCCGATTTTCCACGTTTGGTTGAAATGAGTATCACACCATTAGCTCCGCGGGAACCATAAATAGCAGTCGCATCTGCATCTTTTAAAATATTAATGCTTTCAATGTCTGCCGGATTAATACTACTAAGAGGATTGCCGCCAGCAATGACGGAACTGGTAAATGCAGAAGCCACTGAAGTTGATGTATACGGTACTCCGTCGATTACATAGAGTGGATCGTTTCCACTGGAAATGCTATTCTGACCACGAATTTGCACGGTAAAGCCACTTCCAGGTGAACCTGCATTCTGAGTAACAATCAACCCGGGAGCACGCCCTTCCAATGCTGCCAAAGGGTTAGAAACTGGTTGTTCGCTAATGGTTTCAGCTTTAACTGTAGATACATCTCCTGTATTTAACATTTTAGTTGTCGTGCCATACGCTATAACCTGTACTTCATCCAGTTTATTTATTTTGACTTTAAGTATAACATTTAAAGTAAGTTGTCCGTTCAACGCAATTTGTTCCATTTCAACATTCGTACCGCTGAAAATTAAAGTGGCTTTAGCAGGAACCTGTTTCAAAATAAAACTTCCATCTAATTCTGTAGTCACAGCCTTTTCGGTACCCATAATACTGACCGTTGCGCCAACAACCGGATCTCCTTTATCATTTTTCACTGTGCCTGTTATATCTATTGGATCAGATTTTTTATCATCATCTTTTCTGCGAATAATGATGAATTTATCTTCAAGAGAATAATAAACCGGTTGGTCCTGAAAACATTGTTTTAATACAGCTTGCAAGGGTGCTTTATTTACCGAAACCGTCAAAGATTTGCCTCCTTTTAATTGTTCGTTTGTATAAATGAACCGATATGAAGTCTGAGCCTCGATAGCTGTGAATAACTTTTGAAGCGAAGTGTTCTCAAGATTAATAGTTACCAGATCACCTGTCTGCGCGAACAATCCTGCAGATTCATTCTGGAAAAAGAAAATCATGACTGTGCATAATAATCTGGCGAATGCATTAGGTCGCATTATAATAATGATTTTAAATGAAAATTTGGGACGGGTAAGCAGCAACTAACAGGCTCCTATCTCATTACCGTTATAGTTTTGCCTTCTATCTTGAAATGTACCTGGCCTGTTGCTTCCAGAAGATGAAGTAATTTGCTGACAGGTACATCCCTTGGAATGCGCGCATTGAAATGATCCGTTATATTATCCTGATAAAAAATTCTGGCGTCGTACCAGTGTGATGCCTGTTTCATAACCTCTTCCAGTGGAGTCATTTTGAAAATAAATTGTCCTTCTTTCCATGCTAATGCGGTCTCCACATCGGCGGTTCCCGTCTGGATTTTTCCTGAATGATCTATTGATCCTTCTTCCCCGGGTTTCAAAGTAACCGTTCCGTTTAATTTGACCGACCCTTCAGTCAGCGTCACAATGGTTTCCCGGTTATCTGCATAGTTGTTAACATTAAAATGCGTGCCCGTTACCCGCACATTATTTGGCCCCATTGAAATAATAAAGGGATGCGCTACATCTTTGGATACTTCAAAATAAGCTTCACCTTTCAATTCTACTTTCCTGATGGTATCCGAAAACTGCTCCGGGTATTTCAGAGATGAGGAAGCATTCATCCAGACCTTAGTACCATCACTTAACCGGATCTGAAATTCTCCACCAGGCGGAGTTATAAGTTCATTCATGGCAGCTACGGAATTAGTTTTCTCTGCAATTGCATAACTCAATTCAAAACTATCCTTCGTAATCTGAGAATTATTACTTAACCCTATTTGCCCCGATTTTACCGTATCAAGCAAAATATTTGTACCATCGGCCAGCCTAAGAACAGCGTGATAGCCACCAGGTGGCAAATCGTGCATTAAAGCGCTTACAGGTGGCTGTAAGGGGGTCGGTTTCTGAAACCAAAATTCTAGAAAAAAGATAGCTCCAATAACAATAGCTGCAGCTGCCCAATAAAATAAAATTTTCTGTTTTTGGAAAGACCTGGTGGAATGCTCAAATCCTAAACGGCTTTTAACTCTTTCAAGGGCTGCTTTACTATCGAGACCTTCTTTCCATTCTATCCATTTCTTAATATTGGCCGGATCTGTGAGTTCCTCAAAAAGCTTCTGATTTTCCATGCTGGAAGAAACCCATTCATCCAGCTCAAGATGTTCAGGTACTGAAAGCTTATTCATGATATACCCATTGATCAGATAGGCAATCCGCTGCGCGAGTTCATCCGAAGAATCCGACCGGAAGTCATCTTCAGTATTCATTCCATTAAGTTAAAATTATTTCAAAGACTTCCTATTAAAGACTCTTTATATGTCAATTTGGAATACATGGTCCCGATTTTTTATTAAAAAAATCCAAAAAGATTAGAATAAAGTTATCAAAACCTGATATTCCCACCTCATACATGAAAACCATTAGAACGGTTTACATTTGCTTTTTGACCCATTCATGAATTCCCCGAAAGACAGGCTCGATATTATCAATGAAGTATTGGAAGAATGCATCCTGGCTTATCCTGTTTCTTCCTTTATTATAAGTCTTTATAAACAATACCAGCAAAGAGGTTCCCTCAGTAAAAAACAATTGCAGGGGCTTTATGGAAAGGCATCGAAAATAGAAGGACTGCCTCCGGGTAAACTGGCTACCATTGAAGCCATTATCAAGAGAATGCCCACCCGATATAAATCAGAACTACCTGAACCAACACCCTTATTTGAAAAGGAAGAATCAACGGGAATCTTAATTGAAAAAATACTGGCCAGGTTCCCGCAGCACAAAAGGGTATTATTTCTTAAGGCCAAATATGATAATAATGAACTGCTGAGTCCGACTGATATGAATGACCTGAAAAGATTCGGCAATAATTTAAAGTAGTATTTGGGTTTAATTAATATGATTAAATTTTAAACCATGAATACTATTTCAATCGAAAAAACGATGTGGTTTGCAACGTTTATTTACTGGCTTGTTTCTTCCTTCTCTGTTAAAAAATCGGTGAAAAAACAATCAGGATGGGGAAGAATACTTTACATCTTTTGCGTATTATTAGCTTTCAGCCTGCTTTTCGGAAACTATTTGAACCTTTCTTTTTTAGAAAAGCCTATACTTCCTCAAAACAATTATTGGAAAATAACCGGAATGGTTTTGTGTGCAATCGGATTGATTTTTGCCATAATGGCCAGAATCTGGCTGGGAGAAAACTGGAGTGGGAGGATAACTATTAAGGAAAATCACGAATTAATTCAGTCAGGCCCCTATGCCCTCACGAGAAATCCGATCTACAGCGGTTTTCTGCTGGCCTTTTCAGGTTGCAGTATGAGCCTGGGACTCCTAAAAGGATACCTTGGAATATTTTTCCTGGTCGTTTGCATCCTGATCAAGATTTCTAAAGAAGAATCTTTTATGCAGGAAGTTTTTGGAGAAAAATACAGGACTTACAAGTCAAAGGTAAAAAGACTGATCCCCATTATCTATTAAACAATTGGTTATAACTTGTTTTCTAAGGGTATTTACTTAACTAATGTCAATTTTTTCATCCTTACTAAATAAAATAAAGCCTGATTCGTTGTAAGATTCTATCCAAAACTGCCCGATGGGAGGATTTACTTCTCATTTGTGATGACAGGATTTGGTAACAACAACATGAAATACTTTTTACTGGCCACAGCTTTTTTAACCTCAGCCCTCAGTTACGGTCAAAGCAAGAAATTTTCTTTTAAACTGGGCGACGAATACGAGTTGCCGCGAAAAACGGAAGACCTAGCATTTTTTGGAAATGAACAAGATGGCATCGTCAACCTTTCATTAAAAAAAGAAGAGTTGAACATAACCCGCTTCAACCCCAAATCCCTGGGTAAAACAATGGAACAGGTGATTGACCTGGACGTTACCAAAAATTTCAACAGTGAGATAGTTACTGATTTTAATTCCAACAGTTATTACTGGATTCACAGTGATTGGGATAAGAGCAGCGAAAAAGAAATGCTTTTTTATGATAAAATAGATATAGTAAAAGGCAAGATTACGGATGCCAATCATAAAATGCTTGAAACAACCAAATTAGCCGGAACAGTAACCAATGGCAGGGGGTTATACAGCTTTAAACTGGTCGGAAAATATAAATTTGATTATGATGCGGAGAGAAAAAAACTACTTGTCAGCTACAGGCTCAATCCCGAAGAACGGAATGATAAAAAGAATTACGACAAAATCGGATTGCAGGTATTTGATGAAAACCTGAACAAACTCTGGGGCGGTGAATTCCGCATGCCTTATACCGAAGCCATCATGGATAATTCAGATTATTCAGTTGATTCCAAAGGCAATGCCTATATGCTTGTGAAAGTATATGATTCAGATTCAAGGAAAGAGAAGGATAAGGAAACAGGAAAGCCGGCGTATCATTTTGAAGTTTTTAAATTTACTGCCAATAGCAAAGACATCATCAAGACACCACTCTCGCTGGATGATTATTATATTCACGAAACAACCTTAATTGAGAACGCACAGCACGATATGGTCATCGCGTGCACATACAGTAAAAAATCAAAAGGCAATGGAACTGACGGGATTTTTCTCGCCATCGTAGGTACTGACGGAAAAATTACAAAATTCAAGAACGGGTACTATGAATTTCCAAAATCGGAACTGGAAAAATTCCAATCAGTTGGAAAGCAAAGAAAAATGGAGAATAATGAAAATTATGAAATTCCGAATTTGAAAGTGAGGGATGTCATGATTGACCCCGATGGCAGTATTTTTATTTCCTGCGAAGTCTACTATTATGAATATGTATGGAATAAGTATGGAGGTTACTATATCTACTATTATGAAGACATATATGGTTCCCGTATAGATGCAACCGGAAAATTTGCATGGCTGAGAAAAATTCCTAAAAGACAAAAGGGTGAAAGCGGCCGTGGAACCATGGGATTCAAATTAATCAATGATGCAACAGGCTATTATTTTCTCTATCTGGATAATTTGAAAAATATGAATCTCGAAGAAGATGAAGCCCCGAAATATCATGTGGACGGATACGGAGGCCAGGTAATGGTTTCAAAAATCGACCTGGATGGAAAAGTCACCAAGGAACTGCTTTTTGATACGAGGGAAGAAGAAATCATGATATTCCCAGCAGATTTCTACAGGATTAATGGTAACCAGTTTATTGGCAGGGCAAGAATCAAGAAGAAATTATTTCAGCCCATATTAATAACGTCAAAATAATTAGTTTACTACGGCAATCGTTTTGGCATTCACAAATTCTAAAATGCCATGTCTGCCAAGCTCTCTGCCATATCCTGATTTTTTAATACCACCGAATGGCAGGTGCGGATCTGATTTAACCAAAGTATTTAGGTAGACCGCACCTGTTTCCATTTGTTTTGCAAGCGAAATACCTTTTTCGATATCTTTTGTCCATATACTGCCAGAGAGTCCATATACTGAATCATTGGCCAGCTGAATTGCTTCCGTTTCATCTTTTGCGATTATTACAGTGGCGAGGGGGCCAAAAGTTTCTTCATCAAATGCAGCCATTCCCTTTTTTACATTCATTAAAAGGGCAGGTTTGAAATTGCATCCTTCTATTTTTCCTCCCCATTCAAGCTTTGCACCCATTTTTACGGAATCTTTCAGTTGTTTATCCAGTTTAGCTACCAGATCCAGTCTTGCCATTGGACCTGTGGTGACTGACTTGTCAAAAGGATCACCCTGCTTCAGATTTTTAAGTTGTACCATAAATTCCTCCATGAATTCCTGCAAAGCTTCTTCTAAAATTATAAATCGTTTGGCGGCAATGCATGACTGGCCGGCATTAAGCATACGCGAATTCAGTGCGACAGTTACCGCGTTTTTCATATCAGCATCCGGCAAAACGATCAGCGCATCAGATCCGCCGAGTTCCATCACAGTTTTTTTAATTTGTCTTCCTGCAATGGATGCAACAGAACTGCCTGCTCTTTCACTTCCCGTCAGCGTCGCTGCCTGCACGAGTTCAGAAGCCAATATTTTTTCTACGTCCGGAGTATCAATGATGAGACTGGTAAAAACTCCTTTTGGCGCTCCGGCTTCCATAAATATTTTTTCCAAGGCAAGTGAGCATCCACAAGTATTCGGCGCATGTTTTAATAAAGTTGTGTTGCCGGCCATCAGGGTTGGAACTGCATATCTGAAAACCTGCCAGAAGGGAAAATTCCAGGGCATGATGCCAAGCACGACACCGACAGGCTGATAGGTTACAAAACTTTTTGTATAATTTGATTCTAAGGTTTCATCTTTTAAAAAAAATTCTGCATGTTCGGCATAGTAATCCGCGGTCATCGCACATTTTTCCACTTCACCCTCTGCTTCTGTTATCACTTTTCCCATTTCGTTTGTGATCAGCGTAGCGAGTATTTCCTGGTCCCGGCGTAAAATTGTTGCAACATTTTTCAAAATTTTTGCCCTTTCTGAAAAACCTTTTCTTTTCCAGGATTTGTACGCTGATGAAGCGTTATACATGCATTGTTCCAATGCGGCATCGCTCATCAGTGGATATTCAGCCAAAATTTCCTGTGTATACGGATAAATTGATTTGAAAACAGGAACTGGCATATCACTTTATTTACAATAAAGTTACAAATAGTTAAATCCATTGCACAAAGCACTCACTTCCAACCGCTGGCTGCCGCCCTGGAGGGATTCAACAGTCAATACACTACCACACTACCACACTACCACACTTTCTTTATTGTTGCTGCATTGCTGCCTGCGCGAAATGCGGACTTTCAATTACTTTATTTTCTCTTTTCAGGTCCACATTATTCAATTCTTCAAATATCTGTCCGTCCTCGTAATCAACTGAGACAAATACCGTGAGATGTTGATTTGCCGGACCTTTGAACGCGCCTTTTACAGGACTGCAATCAGAAAAATGGCGACCTGAGGCCAGTTTTACATGCGTGTTGGTTACCCAAACATTATTTGTAGGATCAATTCCCGCCCAACCGTAACGTGGAACCCAGGCTTCAACCCATGCATGCGTTGCCCCTTCTCCTCTTAAGCCACTTTTATTTGGGCAGATATACCCGCTTACATAACGGCTGGGAATTTTCAAGCTTCTCAAAATCTGCAGCATGATATGTGCAAAGTCCTGGCAAACACCGGCTTTTTGCACGAGAATTTCATCTATGGTAGTTTCTACATTAGTGATACCCTTGATATAATTGAAATTTGTAAAAATATAATCACTGCAATTTTTAATGGTTATTGCAACAGAATCATCGGGACTGTAAACCGTCTTCGCAATTTCATCGATCTGAGACTGACATTGTATATAGTCAGGGCGTGAAAGTTCAAGCATTTTTAAATTGCCGCTTACTTCCCCGGGCATTTCATTAAACAGACTGATAAAATTTATTTTCAGGTCGGAACTACCCGTTGTACGCACCATCAGACGGCTGTTGATGATAAGTTCCTTATGTGGTGGAAGAAGGTTAAAAACGCCGGTTTTATTCCCCCAATAATCAAAAAAGATCTGCAGATCAGGATTTCCGGTAATAACCAGCTCATGCTGTAAAACCTCCTGTTCCTGGGAAAGAACTGGGAAAATTTTTATTTCGTTCATGCTCTCCTGAATCAGCCTGTCATATTCATATTTAGTAATGTGCTGAATCTTGAAAATGGGCATGTTTACCAGTCTTAGGAATAAGAGAAAAAATGTTGTACTACGCGTTGGTTGAATTCAATCAAAGATGCTTTGATATCTTCAAAAAAGACAGGAACCGTTTCTTTGTTCAGCGAATCCAGTTCCATATATCTCACTTTACTGAAGAGACGTCCAAAATCACGGAGTAATGCAGCCCTTTCTTCATTGATTTCATTTCCGATAATTTTATTCAGATACAGTTCTATTCTTTGCATCGAATACATTACGGAACGTGTAAAATTTTCATTTATTAAAACCTGGTGCAGCACATTATAATTATGATTAGAGCTGCGATAAGTTTTAACATGCAGTTCATAGCCGGATAAACTGAATAATAAATACTTCCACTGTAGCAAATCATTGGTGTCTGCTTCTTTGAAATTGGTAATTTCCAGTTGTTTTTCAGTAAAGGCGATCGTTTGCAGGCATCGCTCAATATATTTTCCCAGGTTCATGAAACACCAGCCGGTTCCTCTTGGCATGGTAATGTCAGTTATGCCTGTGTACAAAACTGTGTGCTTGATCAGTGGTTCCATTACTTCCAGGCCATGGTATGAATCGATTTTATGTTTCAGGTCTGACTGATTTATCAGGTGATACATCTGATTCACTTCTTCCCAAACTTCTTTGGTAATAAGATCCTGTACACCCCGCGCGTTTTCTCTGGCTTTGTTTACTAGGGTTTTCAGGCAGTTCGTATTTGTGGTATCAAGTAATAAATGTTTCAGGCTTTCTTCTGTATTATTTTCAATTGAATTCAGGTATTTATCTTCGGATTCTGTAAAAATTTCCAGAACGGGCTTCCAGGAACTGGTTCCGTTCACATCCTTATCCAGAGAAAATATATAATGAGTTCCGGCAAGTCGTAACATGCCATCAGACCTTTCCATATAACGATTCAGCCAAAAAAGCGAATCTGCAATTCTGCTTAACATGTATTTACCTTTTTAAGAATCCAGATTTCAATCTATTACCCAAGTATCTTTGCTGCCTCCTCCCTGTGAGGAGTTGACGATCAGTGAACCCTTTTTCAAAGCGACCCTTGTTAATCCGCCGGGTACGATTTGAATGCCGGAAGGTCCGCATAAAGCATAGGGACGAAGATCCACATGCCTTCCTTCAAATTTCCCTTCAATAAAACAGGGTGCCGTTGAAAGCCTTATAATGGGCTGCGCTATAAAGCTTCTTGGATCGGCTTCGATTTCTTTCCTGGCTATCGCCCAGTCTTTTTCTGTTACTGAATTTCCCATAACCATTCCATATCCACCTGATTGATTTGTCCTCTTGATCACCATTTTACTTAAATTATCAAAAACATACTTTCGCGCGTCAGGATTACTTAACTCATGAGTTTCAACGTTGGGAAGTAACGGCTCTTCATTAAGATAATATTTTATCATAGCCGGTACGAATGCATAGATGGCTTTATCGTCGGCTACTCCGTTACCGACTGCATTTACGATGGCGACTGTACCCTTCCTATAAGCAGCCATCAAACCGGGTACTCCCAGGGCACTATCCGGCTTAAAGATCAGAGGATCCAGATAATCATCATCTACTCTCCGATATATTACATGCACCTGCTCCAGGCCCTGGGTTGTTTTCATATATACTTTGTGGTTGTCCACCACCAGGTCGCGTCCTTCAACCAGAGCAATACCCATTTGTCTTGCCAAAAATGTATGTTCATAGTAGGCCGAATTGTAAATACCTGGCGTTAACAATACAACCTGTGGATTCGAAATTTGCGCAGGTGATAAGGAAAGCAGAATCT
>DATHNR010000257.1:0-7673 GCA_035485835.1 Puia sp. | reverse complement strand
CAAATGGTGGAATACAACGATATATGTAAATGTAAACTACAATCATTTCACTGGTGAATTATATGGCGAGGACCTGGATGTAAGTGCTGTGACCGGAATGGGAAATATGACCAACCAATTTAAGTTTACCAATGGATGGAGCGCTGAATTGTCAGGCTGGTACAGAACGAGTGGAATTGAAGGTCAGATCATGGTTCAACCCATGGGTCAGACTTCTACCGCTATTGCAAAACAAATCATGAAAGATAAAGCAAGCCTGAAACTGGGCCTGCGTGATATTTTTTATACCCAACAGGTGAAGGGGACGATTGACTTTCAGGAAACAGAAGCAACCTTTCATAATTCACGCGACAGTCGCCAGCTGAGCCTGACATTTACATATCGATTCGGCAAGCTGATAAAGGGTCCTCAAAATAATCATCATTCAGGAGGGGCAGATGATGAATCGAGCCGGTTAAAGAAAGGAGGGAATAACTAGAAAGTGTGGAAGTGTGAGAGTGTGAGAGTGTGAGGGTATTTAACTTACTTCCCACTGAACTATTCATAGCCCTCATATAAAATTGATGGAAGTAAATGAACATATAAACCAATGATAGTTTTTGATCGGGCTTTTTATTTTACTTTTAGGTTCTCAACCTAAGTCTATGCCTTCATTCGATATTGTCAGTAAAATTGATGCACAAACGCTGGACAATGCGGTCAACGTGACAAAAAAAGAAATTCAGAACCGGTTTGACTTTAAAGACTCCCCCGTCTCTATTGAACTGAATAAAAAAGAAATGAAAATTGATCTTGAGGCCGCAAGTGATATGAAAATCAGGCAAATTACGGATGTACTTATCAGCAGGTCAATTAAACAGGGTATTGACCCGTTGGCCTATGATATGTCGAAGGAGCCATTTCCAAGTGGAAAAGTCACCAAAAAAGAAGTACCTGTTCGTAATGGCCTGAAACAGGAAGATGCCAAAAAAATCGTTAAGCTGATCAAAGATTCAGGTATGAAAGTCCAGGCCGCCATAATGGATGATCTGGTCCGGGTAACTGGCAAAAAGCTGGATGAACTGCAGGCCGTAATTCAATTATGTAAATCCGCCAGCCTGGGCATTCCCCTTCAGTTTGACAATATGAGGTCTTAAGCCGAAGGCTTAAGGCTCAAAGCTAAAGGCCTAAAGCTTAAAACAAGTGTGAGGGTATGAGGGTATGAGAGTATGGGAGTTGATCAGGCGGCCAACGGTTCCTGCACGGACGGGGCCAACCATCTTTTGTTTGTATTTCACCCTGAAAACCCTTAATTTTGCGCTCCCTTTCGTGCCGGGATCATAATATAAAGAGCACGGCTAAATTAAAAATCATGAAACAAAAACTTCATCCCGAAAATTATCGCCTGGTCGTATTCCGGGATATGAGTAATGGCACGAGTTTCCTTACCCGCTCTGCTGCTAATTCACGTGAAACAATTAAATGGGAGGATGGAAATGAATATCCATTGATCAAGCTTGAAATTTCAAACACCTCACATCCGTTTTTTACAGGTAAAAATATGCTGGTGGATACTGCCGGACGTATAGATAAATTCAAAAAGCGTTACGAGAAAAAATCTTAATATTTTTAATTCTCCAATAGTCCCTCCTGGTAAACCGGAGGGACTTTTTTTTTGAAAAGGTTTTTAAGATTAGTTTTAAACAATGAATTCCCTTTCGCTGGTTGAAGGCCCTTTTGCAGATGATTTCTTCCCCTTTTCTTTGACCCGTTCTGTGGCGGATATCCGCTGTGGAATTTTAACCATCCGGGAGAAATGGGATATCTATCTTCAGAATGAACCAGTCATATCAGGTGCACTTGCCTTCAACACTAATATTATTCCTGATCAGGAGCTGATTGGATCACTCCGACAAAATAGTCCGGATCATTCCTTAAAAAGTGAAAACATTTTAAGGAATCCCGTTGATATACTTCGTTACAATGAAAGAGAAATAAAAAATGATTTCCATCTCGTAACAAAAGGAAGGATCTCGGAACCCATATCTCCCACAAATAAATTAACGGGATCTGCAATTTTTCTGGAGCCTGGGGCTATAGTGGAACATTGCTATCTGAATGCGAGTGCCGGCCCTATATATATCGGAAAGGACTCTCTGATAATGGAAGGTTCAATGATCCGGGGTCCATTTGCGATTGGAGAAAAAGGTCTGGTAAAAATGGGTACTAAAATTTATGGAGCCTCTTCGGCAGGGCCACATTGTGTACTGGGAGGTGAAATTAAAAACACCATTATTTTCGGTTATTCAAATAAAGCGCACGATGGTTATCTGGGTGATTCTGTAATCGGGGAATGGTGTAATCTGGGAGCTGGCAGTTCCAATTCAAATGTGAAAAATAGCGGAGGATCCGTTAAACTCTGGAATCCAATAAATAAATCGTTTATTGATGGCGGTTTGAAATGCGGGCTGATGATGGGCGATTATTCAAGATCATCAATAAATACATCTTTTAACACAGGAACCGTTCTGGGTGTTTGCTGTCATGTTTTTGGAAATGGCCTTACGCCTACCTATCTTCCTTCTTTTAGCTGGGGTTCCGGTGAATCTATATATGATTTTGATAAAGCAATCAAGCATATAAACAATTGGAAAAAACTTAAGGGCCGGGAATTAAGTCAGGGAGAAATAAATAAATTAAAAAATATTTTTGACCAGGAAAAACAATTCAAATGAGAAAACAAATTGCTGCAGCGAACTGGAAAATGAACCTGACATATCAACAGGGAGTTGCCTTATTACAAACGATGGTATCTGCTGAGATTTCCCTGAAAGAAAATCATATTGTTGTATTTGCAGTTCCATTTCCATATCTGGAAATGGCTGTAGATACGGTCCAGCATAAAAAAAATTATTTCATATCTGCCCAGAACTGTTCTGATAAAAAGTCCGGTGCCTACACCGGAGAAGTTTCTGCAGAAATGCTGAAATCTCTTGCATTGGATTATTGTCTGGTCGGCCACAGCGAGCGCCGGGAATACTTCGGTGAAACCAATCAGATGCTGGCAGAAAAGGTAAACTTATGCCTCGCAAACGGAATTACTCCCATCTTTTGTTGTGGTGAAGCACTGCAGACCCGTGAACAAAACAAACAGAATGGTTTTGTAGAGAATCAGCTGAAAGAATCTCTCTTTCATTTATCAAAGGATGAAATTCTGAAAATCGTGATTGCCTATGAACCCATCTGGGCCATCGGGACCGGCAAAACAGCCAGCACAGAACAGGCGCAGGAAATGCATGCATATATCAGGTCTGTTCTGAAAAAACAATATGGGGAATCCGTCTCAGACCAGATTTCAATTTTGTATGGCGGAAGCGTAAAGGCCGGTAATGCGCGCGAAATATTCGCTTCAAAAGACGTGGATGGAGGTTTGGTCGGCGGAGCGTCACTTTTAGCTTCTGAATTTTTGGAGATTATAAAAGCGTTGAAATAGTAGTGTGAGAGTGTGAGGGTGAAAAACACACTCTCACACTCTCACACTCTCACACTCTCACACTTTCTTTAATCTTTCTCATGAAAAAGACCTCAACCCTCGTCCTCAATCATATCTTCTGGCGGGGATTGTATTTTTTTTCAGTACTTCTTTTAAATATCTGCATTGCCCGATTCTTCGCAGCGGAAAAAAGCGGACAGATTTTTTTTATCGTCAATAATCTGGCCCTGGTTTTACTTATTGCAAGTCTGAGTCTCGAATCCGGATCAACGTATTATATTGCCTCAGGAGATCTGGCTTCTTCACAAATGGCCGCTTTTTGCCTGATCTGGTCGGCAGCTGCGGCCCTGATCGCGTTTACAGTATGGATGTCGGTTTTGTATTATTCAAATACAAGTTTTTTAACCGGCACAGGTTTTCTTTTAGCCAGTTTTCTTTTTATACTGGGAGTCCTGCTTACAACCTTTTTCACCGCATTATTCTATTCGGAAAAAAAATTCGCTGTTCCAAATAAAGTATTGTTTTTTGTTAATTTATTCCTGATTCTTTTATTAATAATCGGGAAAAAACATCCATTTGTAAAATCCCATTTTGTCCAGATTTATTTCTTTGGTTTTTTTTTGCAAGGCCTGTTAATAATGCTTGCTTTTTTCGTAAACGATCCAACCTCCGGCAGATTATTATTGCCGTCAAAGCCTTTATTGAAAAAAGTATTTCAATATTCTCTGGCTGCCCTTACTGCCAATCTCATTTATTTTCTTGTAAATAGAATTGATTACTGGTTTGTACAATATTATTGTTCAGCTAAAGACCTGGGTAATTATATCCAGGCTTCCAAACTCGCGCAAATGTTATTTATACTCCCGGGGATTCTGGGGGCGACTTTATTTCCTATTTTCTCCGCATCAAAAAAATCTGGAAATACGGCAGAATTGACGGCCGTTATTCGAATACTATTTTGGAGCAATGGGGTTATTTGTTTCCTCATTCTTAGTGTTGGCTGGTATATTATACCATTGGCTTTTGGGGCATCTTTCAATAATATGTATTTGCTTTTTATTTTACTTATACCGGGTATTTTATGCGTGACAATGAATTATCCAATGACTTCCTGGTTTTCTGCCAACAAAAGAATTGGAATCAATATCCGTGGATCTTTATTGGCGCTGGGAATCATTTGCATCGGAGATATAATCGCATTACCCCGATATGGAGTCCGTGCCGCATCCATTGTAAGCAGTGCCGGTTTTTTTAGCTACTATTGTTATACTATATACATTTACCGTAAGGAATATTCCGTATCGTGGAAAGACTTTTTACTGATCCGCAAGTCTGACCTTAAACAGATAAGACAGTCGGTCGGAAAGGATATTCAGGAACCTTCTCCGGAAAACTATATTGTATAAAATTCAATTGCATGAAAAAAGTCCTCTGGCTGGTAAGTTGGTATCCAAATGAAACGGATCCATTCAGTGGGGATTTCATTAAACGCCAGGCTGAAGCAGTATCTATTTACCAGTCATTGAATGTACTATGGGTTGGAAAATATGCTCCGGTAAATTTTTCCGAAAGAGCGCATAATACAAATTCAGCATTAAAAACAGAAAATCTGAAGGAGTACATCCTTTATTATCCTTCTTCGGGTCAGGGCAACAACATATTTTCAAAAATTAATTCCTTCATTCATTATTTCAAAAAGAACCGGGACTTTATTCTGCAACTCAGGAGAAAAAATGAACTTCCTGAAATAGTGCATGTTCAGGTAGCTATGAAAGCCGGGTTGATCGCACTTTATATGAAATGGAAATATAAAATCCCCTATGTACTAACCGAACATTGGTCTGGCTATTTCTCAAACGCGAAAGACAGTTTATTTAAGAAATCATTTTTGACCCGTTTTCTGACGAGGAAAATCCTGAAAAATGCAAGTCTGGTTCTTCCGGTCAGCACATCCCTGGGCAAACAAATTGACCAATTTTGGGCTCATGTACCATTTCAAAAAATCCCAAATGTGGTAGACACTCTTTTATTTTATCCTGGAGAAGTAAAAACAACCCATACATTCCGTTTCATTCATATTTCTTCTCTGTTATATCCAAAAAACCCTGAAGGAATTATCAACAGCTTTATTCAGATGTTACAGCTCGGATTTGATGTGGAACTTGTATTGGTTGGTCCTCTAAACTCCTCAGTCAATAAATTATTAACTGCTGAAGTCATGTCGACTGAAAGAATCCGTACGACAGGTGAAATTTCTTATGAAGAGGTTGGAAAAGAATTACGAAATGCTGATGCACTGATCATGTTTAGTTATTATGAAAACATGCCTTGTGTAATTCTGGAGGCACTTTGTACCGGTGTCCCTGTTATTGCCAGTGATGTGGGTGGAATTCGTGAAGTCGTTAATCCTGATAATGGAATTTTAGTAGAAGCAGGAAAGGAAGTCCAGCTTTTCGAAGCAATGAAACAAATGATTTCGAATTATGATTTATTTGAAAGAGATCTTATAAGTAAACAAGCTAAACAACAATTTTCATATCAAACAATTGGTAAACAAATCCTGCAGGTTTATAATGATGTACTGGAAAATAATCACCGGTGATCGATGTATTTATTTGGAGGCAATACAGCTCCCAGCTCTTTCATGTTTAAATATGTCTGTGATTTTAATTTAGCTGCATCAAGTGCATCCTGCAATTGTTCCATTGTTCTGATGCCAATTACTGCTGAGCAAACAGGAGGATGTTGCAATACATATTGGGTTGCCGTTTCAAAAGGTGAAAGCCCGTGCGACATAGTTTTTATGGCGGCTTTCATTTTTTCCACCTGCCCTGGAGAATAGTTTAAAAAAGGTTCAGGCGGTTTTGATATAAGAAGACCCTTCGCGAGCGTGCCTCGTGCCAGAACGCCCAGTTTGTTTTCCAATAAAAATGCCAACATAGATTCTTCAGGTCTCCTGTCGAGCAAACTGTATTGCATCATCACACTGATTATATCAGATCGTTTAACATATTCCCTGATTACATTCGGACGTATAGATGAAATACCATAATGAAGAATCTTACCCGAAGATTTCAGAAGTTCAAATGCTTCTATAATATCTTCAATGGGATCTTCCAGTGTTCCACCATGCAACTGATAAAGATCGATATAGTCTGTTTGTAGTCGGCGAAGACTCTTATCCACCGCTGATAAGATATATTCTTTTGAAGGATTCCAGTCCCAGCCTGATCCGTCAGCCCTCCATTGATTTCCAACCTTGGTGGCCAGGATGATTTGTTTCCTTTTTTTACGGAAAGCGCGGCCCAATAAAGTTTCATTCCATCCCTCCTGATACAAATCAGCCGTATCGAAAAAATTAATGCCCCCATCCAATGCCTTATTCAATAGGGTTTCATTGACCGGATTATTCAATTCCAGTGACATCGCACCAAAACCGATTCTGCTGATTTTTAACCCGGATTTCCCAAGCAACTGATATTCCATTTTTCAAAATTAAGAGGGAATCTACTGTAAAAGGTTGGGCAGCCTTCGTTTTGCTTCGGTGGCCGAGGCAGAATTCCGCATGAATTACCTCATTTCCAAATTCCATTTCCACTTGCTTTCATTTACTACAATTCCTCATTTACCACATTAAAACCTAAGGCTTTAGCCTTAGGTTTTTTATGTACCTTCGCGGCTCCTGAAAAATGAAGGGATCGCCCATGAAGAACATCCGGAATTTCTGCATTATCGCCCATATAGATCATGGAAAATCGACCCTGGCTGACAGGTTGTTGCAGGTTACCCATACCATCAGTGACCGGGAGATGAAAGACCAGGTGCTGGATGATATGGACCTTGAACGTGAAAAAGGAATTACAATCAAAAGTCATGCGATCCAGATCAACTATGAATTAAAGGGTCAGGATTATATTCTGAATCTTATCGATACACCTGGCCATGTTGATTTTTCTTATGAAGTAAGCCGGGCACTGGCCGCCTGCGAAGGGGTTTTATTACTTGTTGATGCATCCCAGGGAATACAGGCCCAGACTATTTCAAACCTTTATCTCGCTATTGAAAACGATCTGGAAATAATTCCCGTGATCAATAAAATTGATATGGATGGGGCCATGGTAGAAGAAGTGACCGATCAGATTGTCGAACTCATCGGTTGCAAAAGAGAATCGATCCTTCTTGCCAGTGCAAGAACCGGACT
>DATHNR010000256.1:0-7425 GCA_035485835.1 Puia sp. | reverse complement strand
CAGGCAAAAATAGGATATGGCAGTCAAACCTGGAAATATGCTTAACGCTCAACGCCTAACGCGTAACGCGTAACGTTTGAAGTAATTTTTAATTGAATTTCACTCCCATACTCCCATACTCCCATACTCCCATACTTGTTTTCAGTCTTTCCATAGAAATGGGAATAAGATGACGGAAAGCAACAGGACCATGATATCAAAACAGACCAACAGCAGTATAATGGATAGCAGTCCGCTTTGAAAAACATCTGAAAAAGCAAGCGTAGATAAGCGCATTAATAGCATCAGTTGAGGAATAATTAGGGGAAAACCAAGTATGGCCATCAGGGCTGCATTTTGTTGTGCCCGGGCAGCAATGGCGGCCAAAAAACTAAAAACGAGACTTATACTACATGCACCGAAGCATGATATTCCAAAAAAAAGAAAAGGGTGCGAGAATGGGGAACCGAGTAATATTGCAAATATTAATAGGCTTATCAGATTCATCAGCAACATCAGTGTTGCATTAAAAACCATTCTGGCCAGTATGAAAATAACAGGACTGACTATTGAATAAAAATATAACTGCCTTCCCCTTCCTTCCTGCAGGAAGGTTTTGGCAATGGCATTTACACAAATAAATAATTGCATCATCCAGAACAAGCCATTCCATACCATATTTTCGGGCTGACCCATAGCCAGATAGAGAACAAAAATAGTAGAAGCCACATATAGCAGGATACCGTAAAAACTGTATTGCTGGCGAAATTCCAGCAATACATCTTTTTTTATCAACTTAAAAATCAGATGAAGACCCTTCAAAATTTTTCTTTAAACTTATTTTAACAAATCACCTTTAGCATAGCAGATTCTGCATCTTGGTTCGTATAAATCCTTGTTACCGATCAATAATTGCGCGGCATTTCCTGTTTTTCTATAGGAATAGTTCGCAATATTTCCACACTGCATACAAATGGCATGTAACTTGGTAATGTATTCCGCTTTTGATAGCAGGGCTGGAATCTGTCCGAATGGTTTACCAAGATAATCCATATCCAGACCAGCGACTATGACACGTGTACCCCTTAATGCCAGGGTATCGCAAACGTCGGGAAGTGCATCGTCAAAGAACTGGGCTTCATCAATACCAACTACGTCAACCGTTGAAACCTGCTCCAGTATTGCATTTGCATTGGAGACTGGTATGGATTGAATACTGTTTTCATCATGAGATACTATATTTTCTGGATGATAGCGGTTATCGGTTTGAGGTTTAAAAATACCGACACGAAGGTTGGCGATCCGCGCCCGGCGCAGCCTCCTGATAAGTTCTTCTGTTTTTCCGGAGAACATGGAACCACAGATAACTTCAATCCAACCTCGTTTATTAAATTGAATAGCCGGCTCTATAAACATTGTCAGATAGAATTTGGATAAATATTTGCTTTAATTTTATATAGTGCTAATATCATCTCTCTCAAAACTATAATGGAAAGATTGCAACAACTCATCAGCAAGTTAAATGAACAATGCGAACAAAACGAAAGTGCGCTTCAAATGCTTGTTACCCTTAAACAAATCGAAGCCGAACTCACCCAAATACATACTGTTACAGTTACAGGGAGAAAAAATCCGGGTGTTTCAGTTGTAATGCCCTCCCTGAGCATTTCGCACAGGGTTGTTGAAGAGTATATTCAGAAGATTGAAAAAGAACCCAGGTCCAAGGAATTGGAAACCAGTTTTCAAAAACAGGAAGCTAATATTATTCCTGCCGGGCACCAGCCCTGGATGGGAGACCCACTTGTAGAAATACCCACCCTTTCCCATCAGCCAATTAACCGTGAAATCAATGACCTGGTCGGCAGCGGCAGTACTTCCCTCAACGATAAACTAAAATCAGGCAGTACAGATCTCGGATCTACTTTGAAGGGTTCTCCTGTCAAAGAATTGAGAAAAGCCATAGGCGTAAACGACCGGTTCTTGTTCATCAATGAATTATTTCGCGGGGATGAAGCCATGTATGAAAGAAGTATAAAAACAATTAATAATTTCCGCATATTACCGGAAGCTGAATATTGGATGGAAAGAGAACTTAAAATTAAAATCGGCTGGGACGATTCAAGGGATATCGTTCAACATTTTTATCAGCTGGTGAGGAGACGGTTTTCCTGAATATAACGTATTATTTTTTCAGTTGCACCACGTCTTGCATAAACATAATTAAGGGCTGCATTTCCGTGAAAGGCATATTCCTCTTTATTTTCAAATAAACGGTTGAATACAGATTCCGCTTCCAGTGCGTTGTCAATGATAATTACACCTCCGGCTTCTGCGAGTTCCAATACTTCAAAATATTTTTCAATAACCGGACCAGTTACCACAGGCTTCCCGTAAACAGCAGCCTCGAGTACATTATGTACACCGTCATCACCGAAGCCCCCTCCAACATAACATATCGTAGCATAAGAATATAACCGGGCAAGCATTCCAATATTATCAATGATCAGAACATTGGGTTGTTCCTTGGTTGTTGGCTGCTTGCTGTTATTGGTTGATTGAGATAATTGATTCTCAAGAACAGAATATCTAATTGTATTTCTAAAAATAGTTTCCATATCACTGATATGATCCTCTTCTACTTCGTGCGGTGCGATGATAAATCGAATATCAGGATGTGTGTTGGCATAATGATCCAGTTCTTCTTCATCTTCTTCCCATGTACTACCTGCAACAATTACCAGATGATCAGAGCAAAAACTGTCAATAACAGGAAATGATTCAAAACCTTCCGCAATTTCAATTACCCTGTCAAAACGTGTGTCACCGCTTATAAATACCGAGTGAACGATTCCCAGAGTTTCGAGCAAATGCTTTGATTCCTGATTTTGAACAAAAAAGGCATGGAAACTATCCAGCATGAGACGGTGGATATTACCGTACCACTTAAAAAAGGGCTGATCTTCACGAAAAAGAGGTGAAATGAGCAGTACCGGTATTTTTCTTTTACGTAATTCACGCAAATAATAATACCAGTAATCATATTTAATCCAAATCACAAGGCTGGGATTTATAAGATCAAGCCAGCGTTTGGCATGAATGGCAGAATCCATGGGAAGATAAAAGATATGATCGGCCCCCGTATAATTTTTTCTTATTTCATATCCTGAAGGTGAAAAAAAACTAATGATAACTGTAATATCCGGATAGAGCTTTCGCATGGATTCTATTACTGGCCTGCCTTGTTCAAACTCCCCCAGCGAAGCGCAATGCATCCATACCCGCTTCTTCCCTTTTATGCCTGCATTAAGGATCGTTTTAAATATACCTTTCCTCCCATTTATCCATGCAGCCGCCTTCCGGTTCCAAGGTGAAACGATCCGGATACATACCTGATAAATCCAAAGAAAAAGATTATATAAAACGATTGTCAATAGGAAGGGTTAAGTGATTCAGCAGACAAATGTAATCCTTTCCACTAACCGTTCGTAACTGATTGAGTCATTGCATATACCATTATTTTAGCGTAGGTTTGTGCCCGTTAATAAAGAGCTTATGCGGCCAATTCAAATGGTAGATCTGAAAGGTCAATATGCCAAAATTAAAGGTGAAGTTGACCGGGCGATTTTTGAGGTTTTGGAAACGACGGCGTTCATTAATGGCAAACAGGTTACTGATTTTTCCCGAAATCTGTCAGTTTACCTCGGAATTGATAACGTAATACCATGTGCAAATGGAACCGACGCCTTACAAATTGCTTTAATGGGGCTTGGACTTGAACCGGGTGATGAAGTAATAACGCCTTCATTTACTTTCATTGCAACAACGGAAGTTGTAGCATTGCTCCGGCTTAAACCTGTATTTGCTGATGTCGATCCCAAAACATTTTGCATGGATCCGGTTTCACTCGAAAAACAAATAACAAAAAAAACCAAAGCTATCGTTCCAGTTCATTTATATGGCCAATCAGCGCCGATGAAAGAAATCATGGACCTGGCAAATAAATATGGGTTAAAAGTAGTGGAAGACAATGCCCAGGCTATCGGAAGCGATTATACTTATCCGGATGGGAAAAAATACAAGACCGGAACTATTGGAACGGTTGGCACCACCTCATTTTTCCCTTCTAAAAATCTGGGAGCATATGGGGATGGAGGGGCCTTATTTACGCAGGATAACTTACTGGCCGAAAATTTTAGAATGATCGCCAACCACGGACAGAAAAAAAGATATTATCATGAAATCGTTGGTTGCAATAGCCGCCTCGATTCCATTCAGGCAGCCATACTGAATGTAAAACTTCCACTTCTGGATGAATATATCAGTAAACGCCGGGATGCGGCGGATTTTTATGATCATGCTTTTGCTGGTCATCCCAAAATCCGGACACCCTACCGTGCTTCTTATACCAGGCATGTTTTTCATCAGTACACGCTGATATTGGAAGGAGCCGACAGAAATAAACTCAATGAATATCTTGCTTCCAAAAACATTCCTTCCATGATCTATTATCCGGTACCGGCACACCGGCAAAGTATGTTTGCCTCATTTCAATCCGGAATGCAGCAACTGGAAGTTACTGACTGGCTTACTGAACGTGTGATTTCATTGCCTATGCATACAGAGCTTGATGCAGAACAGCTTGCCTTTATTTGTAAAAGTGTACTTGAGTTCCTGAATTAACCTTATCTAAATATTAAATAGAAGTTTTACCATGAAAATAGCCGTAGTTGGAACTGGATACGTTGGTCTAGTAACAGGAACTTGTTTTGCAGAAACCGGAAATGATGTTATTTGTGTTGATATAGATGCCCAAAAGATAAAAAAGCTGAGTAATGGTGAAATTACAATTTATGAACCTGGGCTGAATAAATTATTCTTAAGAAACCTAAAGGAAGAAAGGCTGACATTCACGACAGATCTTGCTGCAGGAATTAAAGAAGCGGCAATTATTTTCCTTGCCCTGCCTACTCCACCCGGAGCTGATGGATCAGCCGATCTTAGGTTTGTATTGGATGTCGCAGGGAAACTTGGAAACCTGATGAAAGATTATAAAGTTATCATTGACAAGAGTACTGTGCCCGTTGGAACTGCTGAGAAAGTGCACGATGCAATAGCCAAAAATTTCAAAGGTGAATTCGACGTAGTTTCCAATCCGGAGTTTTTAAGGGAGGGCGTTGCGGTGGACGACTTTATGAAACCTGACAGGGTGGTGATTGGAACTTCTTCCGAAAGAGCCCGTAAAATTATGGAAGATCTTTATAATCCATTCGTGAGGCAGGGTAATCCAATTATTTTTATGAATGAAAGATCCGCTGAGCTTACCAAATATGCTGCAAATTCTTTCCTTGCAACCAAAATTACTTTCATGAATGAAATCGCCCAGCTTTGTGAGCGGCTTGGTGCAGATGTAGACATGGTAAGACGCGGAATAGGGAGTGATGAACGTATTGGTAAAAGGTTTCTTTTCCCGGGTATAGGTTACGGAGGCAGTTGTTTCCCGAAAGACGTACAGGCACTCGTGCAATCATCCAATGATGTCAATTACGAATTCAAGATTTTGAATGCTGTAATGGAAATCAATGAAAAACAAAAAATGCATCTCATCCCCAAAATAAAAAAATATTTTGATGGGGGTCTGAAAGGAAAACATTTCGCTTTATGGGGTCTTGCTTTTAAACCCAATACTGATGACATTCGGGAGGCACCCGCATTGTATATTATTGAAGCCTTAAGAAAAGAAGGCTGCACAATTTCCGTCTACGACCCTGAAGCGATGAATAATGTGAAAGCACAGATCGGAGATATCGTAAAATACGGCGAGAATCAATATGAAGTGCTTGAAAATGCGGACGCGCTTATCATTGCGACCGAATGGAATGAATTCCGTACGCCCAATTTTTTGAAGATGGTTACATCAATGAAGAATAAAGTGATATTCGACGGAAGAAATCTTTTTGATATCAATGCGATTGGTGAGCTCGGTTTTTATTATGAAAGCATCGGACGCGCGCCTGCGATTCCGGTAAACAGTTATCACAATAAAAAGAAAGCATGAGTGAAAAAAGAGTACTCATTACCGGCGCAGCCGGATTTTTAGGCTCACATCTTTGTGACCGTTTTATTAAAGAAGGTTATCATGTGATTGGAATGGATAACCTGATCACCGGAGATCTCCAAAATATCCAGCACCTTTTTAAACTGGAACAATTTGAATTTTATCATCAGGACGTTAGCAAATACATTCACGTACCGGGTCCGCTCAATTATATATTGCATTTCGCTTCTCCGGCTAGCCCGATTGACTATCTTAAAATTCCAATTCAAACGCTGAAAGTTGGTTCCCTTGGAACCCATCACTGCCTTGGTTTGGCGAAAGCTAAAAATGCAAGAATACTCGTTGCCTCCACTTCAGAAATATATGGGGACCCGCTTGTGCACCCACAACCTGAAGAATACTGGGGAAATGTAAATCCGGTCGGACCACGAGGTGTTTACGATGAAGCAAAGAGATTCCAGGAAGCGATGACGATGGCTTATCATAGTTTTCACAATCTTGAAACGCGTATAGTTCGTATTTTTAATACTTACGGTCCCCGAATGCGGCTGAATGATGGTCGGGCCCTCCCGGCATTTATAGGTCAGGCACTGAGAGGAGAAGACCTGACTGTTTTCGGTGACGGAAGCCAGACCCGTTCCTTTTGCTATGTGGATGATCTGATTGAAGGCATCTATCGTTTACTGATGAGCGATTATGCCCTACCTGTTAATATCGGTAATCCTTCTGAAATTACACTCAGGGATTTTGCAGAAGAAGTGATTGCGCTTACAGGAACAGATCGAAAAATAATCTACAAACCCTTGCCGGCTGATGATCCTAAACAGCGTAAGCCAGATATCAGTAAAGCAAAAAAATTATTACAATGGGAACCAAAAGTTGGCCGCAAAGAAGGACTCAAAATAACCTATGATTATTTCAAATCTCTGCCTCCGGAAGAATGGTTTAAACAACCCAAGGAATTCAAAAGCGCATAAATAATTTAGAAATTTGATATTACTATGAGTTCATACCAGAAAGTGATCCTGATTACGGGGGGAGCAGGATTTATAGGGTCGCATCTTGTGCGTTTATTTGTAAATAAGTATCCCCAATACCAGATCGTTAACCTGGATGCACTAACCTATGCGGGTAATCTGGAAAACCTCAGGGATATTGAATCCTCACCGAATTATATTTTCGAGAAAGCTAATATTAACGACCAGGAAGCATTGTTTGCTTTGTTTGAAAAATATTCATTCGATGCAGTAATTCATCTGGCTGCTGAAAGTCATGTGGACCGTTCCATCACTGAACCACTCGCCTTTGTAAAAACAAATGTGATGGGCACCTGCAACCTGCTAAATGTTAGTAGAAAAAAATGGAAACAAAACCCGGAAGGCAAGCTTTTT
>DATHNR010000255.1:0-3671 GCA_035485835.1 Puia sp. | reverse complement strand
GAAATATTATCTTATTGTATTCGCGTTGCAAGTGGTGAGATAACGCCCAAAGCAGTACTGTTGAATCAGGACGATTTTATTCCCTGGAAAAGAGGTGTATCGTTATAAATATTTTAGTTCATGAAAAAATTTCTTGACCAGGATTTTTTATTGGATACGGGAACAGGAAGACGCTTGTATCATGAATACGCTGCCGATCTTCCCATTATCGACTATCATTGCCATCTGCCGGTTCAGCAGATTGCTGATAATCACCGGTTCGAAAACCTGACCGAAATCTGGTTAAGGGGTGATCATTACAAATGGCGCGCCATGCGCATCAATGGAGTAGACGAATCTTTTATTACCGGTGAAAAAAATGACTGGGAGAAGTTTTTAATGTGGTCTGAAACGGTTCCTTATACTTTGCGTAATCCACTCTATCATTGGACACACCTCGAATTGCAAAGATATTTTGGAGTAGAAAAAATTCTGCATGCAGGCACGGCAAAAGAGATTTATGAATATTGTAATCAGAAATTACAGACATCAGAATTCCGTGTTCACGGTCTCCTGAAAAAGATGAAGGTTGAAGTAATATGTACCACAGATGATCCTGCGGATTCGCTGGATCATCATCAGTCAATTGCTGATCAATCCTTACACGTTAAAGTGCTGCCGGCATTTCGTCCCGATCGGGCAATCGCAATTGAAGATCCTTTGATTTTTAACGATTGGGTAGAAAGACTTGGGCACTCGGCGAATATTTCCATCTCTTCATTCCAGATCTTCCTGGATGCGTTAAAGAGCCGCCATGATTATTTTCATACCGCAGGATGCCGGATCTCAGATCATGGACTTGAGAGATTTTATGATACGGAGTGGAAAGACACTGAATTGAAAAGCATTTTTGAAAAAGTCAGAACAGGCAAAAAGCCTGACAAACTGGAGATTGAAAAATTTCAATCTGCTCTTCTCCATCAATTTGCTGAATGGGATTTCGAGAAAAATTGGGTACAACAATTTCACCTGGGTGCTTTACGCAATAATAATAGCCGGATGCTCAGCAGTTTGGGACAGGATACCGGCTGGGATTCCATGGGCGATTTTCCTCAGGCGAGAGCCCTTTCTGCATTCCTGAATTCCTTGGACAAGAATAACCATTTGACAAAAACCATATTATATAATAATAATCCGGTCGATAATGAAATGATGGCCACGATGATTGGTAACTTTAATGATGGTTCTGTTCCGGGAAAAGTTCAGTGGGGTTCAGCATGGTGGTTTATGGATCAGAAAGAAGGTATGACGAATCAGTTGAACGCGCTTTCGAATATGGCATTGATCAGTCGCTTTGTTGGTATGATCACGGATTCCCGAAGTTTTCTTTCTTATCCAAGACATGAATATTTCAGGCGGATTGTATGCGGATTATTTGGAAAAGAAATGGAAAAAGGAGAATTGCCGCACGACATGGACTGGACAGGCAAAATAATTAAGGATATCTGTTATTTTAATGCGAAACATTTTTTTGACTGGAATGACAAATAAGAGATATTATTAAATTAATCGCCATGGGAAAAATTCTTTGTTTTGGCGAACTCCTGCTCAGGTATTCGCCTGCGGGAGGAGGTCAGTGGCTGAGATCGCATCAATTACCTGTTTATCTTGGCGGCGCTGAATTAAATGTTGCAACAGCTCTGGCTAATTGGAACCTGCCCGTTTCTTATTGCACGGCCCTTCCCGAAAATTATTTATCAAAAGATATTTTAGCTGATCTGTATGAAAGAAAGATTATTACGGATACCATTTACTTTTCCGGCGAACGCATCGGTAGTTACTACCTGAAGCAGGGAACAGACCTTAAAAATCAATCTGTCATTTACGATCGGGCTCATTCTTCTTTTGCAGAATTGAAAACAGGAATGATTAATTGGGATCATATCCTGCACGATGTTTCCTGGTTTCATTTCAGTGCCATAAGTCCGGCTTTGAATGAAACGGTAGCTGCAGTTTGTCTCGAAGCTGTTCAGGCGGCTTCCAGGAGAAACATTACTATTTCCATCGATCTTAACCACCGGCCGAAATTATGGCGGCAAAGAAATCCGCACGATGTGATGGCTGAATTACTGCCATATTGCGATGTGGTGATGGGAAATATCTGGTCGGCACACGATCTCCTGGGTATTCCATTGGATTCGAACATGATTCAGGCCAATGATAAAACGTCCTATCTTCAACATGCCCATCAGACTTCGGTAAAGATTCTGAAACGATTTGCGCGCGTAAAAACTGTAGCCTGTACATTCCGTTTTGAAGAAGGAGAGAGGGGTATAATTTATTATGCTTCTCTATATTCTGCGCATCAATGGGCGGATTCATATTTATACAGGAGTCAGGAGATCATAGATAAAGTAGGTACAGGTGATTGTTTCATGGCCGGCCTTATTTATGGATTATACACAAATCAGCACGAGGAAGAAATTATTCAATTTGCAACAGCTGCAGGGTTTGGAAAATTTTTTGAGAAGGGCGACTCCACGAGTCAGGATCTGGAAACCATTCGTTCGAGAATAAAGGAATATGCATAAGAAAGAAAAAATTATTCAGTCTATTATTATTCAGGGAGCGCTCCCGTTATTTTTTCATCCTGATGAAAATATAAGTATCCGTGTAACGGAAACATTATATGCATCCGGTATCAGGGTGGTGGAATATACTAACAGGGGCAAACAGGCATTGAAAAATTTTAGAAGTTTAAAAAAGACTTTCAGTAAACAATTTCCCGATCTGATACTTGGACTTGGAACTGTGACGGATTCAAAAACAGCTCTAAAAGCGCTGGAATATGGAGCCGACTTCCTGGTCAGCCCCGGATATTTAAAAGGCCTGGCTAAAATAAGTTTGGAAAAAAATATATTATGGATTCCGGGTTGCATGACAGCAACAGAATTAATGCAGGTGCAGGAATCCGGCCTTGGTTTTGTTAAAATATTTCCCGCTGCCACCGTCGGCCCGGGATTCGTTCAATCAGTTAAAGAAGTATTTCCGGATTTATTATTTATGCCAACAGGAGGAATAAACAGCGGAAATCTTGAATCCTGGTTCAAAGCCGGTGTTTCCGCAGTGGGAGTAGGTAGTAGTCTGATCAGTAATTCTCTAATGGAGAATAAGGATTTTGAAATTATTAAAACCAATACAGGCGAGCTCTTAAAACAAATTGCCGTTATCAGGTCTTCCTTAGTATAAAATCATTTAACGATGCGGCAGCCGATAGGAAAATTCCGTTGGGTGGTTGTAACCCTGCTTTTCTTTGCAACAACGATCAATTACCTGGACCGGCAGGTGATAGGATTGCTGAAAGACAGTCTGGCAAAGGATTTCAACTGGTCTGAAAAAGATTATAGCCGGATCGTCATGGCGTTTTCCACTGCTTACGCGATCGCACTTTTACTTTTCGGAGGATTAATTGACTGGATCGGAACCCGCCTTGGATATGCAGTTTCCATTATTATCTGGAGTGTGGCGGCGATGTTTCACGCTCTTGCCTCTTCTACTTTGGGATTTACATTTGCCCGGATTGCTTTAGGTCTGGGTGAAGGTGGATATTTCCCCGCAGCTGTAAAAGCTGTGGCAGAATGGTTTCCCAAAAGGGACCGGGCACTGGCAACAGGAATTTTTAACAGTGGAAC
>DATHNR010000254.1:0-6986 GCA_035485835.1 Puia sp. | reverse complement strand
GTTTGTTTCGCGTTCAGTAATTGCATGCGGTACATACCAACATTCCTGATGCCCGTTTCAGGATCCTTTGTATGAATAACAGGAAGAGTAATAAATGGTCCTCCGTCTTTCGGCCAGCAGGTGATGCTTGGAAGTCTTGTGAGATCGGGGAATTCCATAACGATTTCCTGACAGGCGCCCTTCGCACGAATAACTTTCGGCATCCACGCAGCGAACTGAGTCAACTTAGGAAGAATTTTGAGCTTGTCGAGGATGGATTCCTTTGGGCCCGCTAATAATTTGAACAGAGATTCAATTTCTTTGCTGATGTCATCCAGGCATGAGACGCCGAGTGCTATGCACATTCTTTTTTCACTCCCATAGGCATTCATTAATACCGGGAAATCGTAACCGGTATTTTCAAAAAGTAATGCTTTGTTGCGGGAAGCTGTCTTGCTGATCCGGTCGGTGATTTCGGCAATTTCCAATTTAGGATCTGTAAAAGTCTTTATTCGTATCAGTTCACCTGCGGACTCGAGCGCGCCTAAGAATTCTGCTAAATTGTTAAATGCCATCTTTTCAATTAGAAGACAAAATTAACCAACTAAACTCATTGAACCTTGGGCGGACAATCCGTTCTACCCCTTCCATAATAACCATCTCCTTTGGAAAGCAGCGCAATACTTACGCGTATGCCTGTGTAATAATACATGTCCTTATATTTCGGACCTCCCCGTTCTGTGCCTGCCGGCGGATAATTTGGATCACCGCCTTTTAATTCATTTGCACGATAAGCCATTTCAACAGCCAGCGGTCCTTTTGCATTCTGCAGAATGGTCTTATCAACATATACCGTGCTTACATCATCAAGATAATCGGTGAAAGTTTTTCTAAAACCGACTTCATAAGCGATCACCACATTTTCACTCACCCTGAATTTAATACCGCCACCGAAAGGAACGGCGAATTGCGTAAGGCTATAAGGTTTTTGTCCCGGGTATTGGGGAAGCCCCTCACCTTCTGTACTTAATGGTCTCAGATATACTTTTTGTCCTGTGGTATCGAAAGCATAGGGATTAAAATGAAAAACAGCAATGCCGCCGAATATAAAAGGCGAAAATTTCTTTTGTGTGATATCCATAAAAGAATATTCTCCCACGAGATTCCATTCAATAATATTCGATTGAAAACTGAGATTACGAAATACAAGATTGGAATTATTATATTGGTCTGATGCTCCTACTTTCATAATATAGATATTACTGATCGCAGAAAAATTCCTGGTAATATCATATTGGGCTCCTGCCCCGAATGCAAAGAAGGACTGGTCAAAAGTATAAGCCTTCGCCTGCAGATCGCCTGAATAGTTGGAAACACCACCGGTAAGATTTATGTGCCAGCGCTGAGCCTGAACCAATCCGGGTAAAAGTAAAAGGGAATAAAATAAAAACTTCATGTTCAAAAGATTTCTTATACGGAATAAAATCTTTCAAAGAAGCTGGATTAAAAAAAGAAGATCAGAGGAATTGGAAAATGGAGCGAGGTTATCGCGATAACGCAAGTATTGCGCCAGTTATTGGGCCAAACGCGTTAAAATAGTTCGAATTCAAGTCAAAAGCAAACAAAATTGATCACTTTATGGAAAATTTCATATTTAAAGCCTTCATACGCTGAATGCTTAACGCTAAAAGCCTAACGCTCAAGAATTTCAAATAGATTTTTATAGTCAAGTGCGAAGTATTTCCAATTAAAATATAAAGCTTTTAGCGTTACGCGTTACGCGTTATGCGTTACGCGTTAGGCGTCAAAACACTTCTCCCAAATTGACAAAAAACCCTCTGGATCCCATAGTACCCCAGGCATAATCCAGGGCAAGATTTGTTCTGGAGAATTTGTTGAGCATAATGCGGATGCCCAGACCAGCACCTGGTGAAATAGCTTCATATTTTCCGGTGGCGATATCTGAAAAACTTTCTGCGTTAGCAAAAACAACGCCGCCGAAAAGCCCGTTCGCTGAAATAACAAACCGGTATTCTGCTTCCTGGTCAATCATATTCATACTTCTGAACCTGCCCTGGATATAACCCCTGCCGGTATTACTGTATTCATCCCAGGCTGTACTGGGAAGAAGTAAATACGGAGGATTCCCGCCCAGCGTAAACCAGTTATAACTCCAGAAAGCCAGGATATTCCTCGATTCAGACGGGAATTTTGTATAGCCCCTGAATTCAACCAGTAAAGATTGCCAGTTGGCATCACTTCCTAAAAATGTAAATTTTGGCTGGAAGAGAATATTCGCATACACTCCCTTTTCCGGGTTAATTGGATTTCTCCTGGAATCATATTTGACGTCTAAAGAAATACCTGAAGCTTTCTCAGTTTTCGCAAAGCCATAATTTTGAAAATCAGTGGGTGGACTTCCAGCAGGAATAATTTCCTGGATATTCCAGAAATAATCAAAATCATATCCGATACCTGCGTACAGGTCAGTTCCAATTTTTCTTAGAACAGCCTGATGCAGTTTAATATAGGAATAGTCAATATTATAACTGCTGTCCTGTTTGGTATTCCCGCCAAGACCAAAAGTTTCGGAAGGATATTTTAAAAAACGCCAGTCAGTAAGGATATTGTATTTATTGTTATGGGTCCAAATACTCGACGCCACGGGAAAGATGATCTGGCTTTTCGCAGTGTAGGCGATGCTGGTAACGACAGTTGAAATATTTTCGGATTCATGGTTATGTGAGCCGGTATAAAAAGCCGCATTTGCACTTATAACGCCTGCAAACCCTGTTTGTAAAGTGTAACCTACTGCGGGGAATGCACTGAAATGAACGCGTCCTTTTTTGTTCACTATAAGGTCCTCCCTGTTTACAGAATTTTTGTTGAGTATCCTTTCACCAATATCAATCAGGTCAACTTGTTTAATACCCGGATTGATAGTTGTGTCGGGAACGAATTGCGCCAATAAAAAGATCGGAAGGTTTATGAAGACAAATAATAGAAAATATTTTAGCATCAGGGGACTTCGATTGAATAAAGATATCAATGCTATACTGAGGAAATACGTTTCTGGTCACCATCAATACTGATGTTTAACGAAACGTTAATACTCTTTAACATATTTAGCTCAAACAGTAATGATGAAAAGATCCTGATCCGTTTGGGTTTCAACTTTCATTTTATACTTTTTTTATATGATTATCCCAGTTCCTTTTAAAGTTCGAAGGGTTGTCTCCTACTATTTTATTAAAAAGCTTATTGAAATAAGACAGGCTTTCAAAACCAACGGCATAGCAGGTTTCCGTAACATTCCGATCCTGCATCAATAAGTTTTTAGCCCTTTCGATTCTGTATTGATTTACAAAATCAGTAAACGTCATGTTCGTCTGCCTTTTGAAATACCTGCAAAAAGCAGGGGTTGTCAGATGCACTTTGGAGGCGACCAGGTTAACATCCGGTTTTTGGTCGTAGTAAACACTTATATATTCATAAATAGCCCCCATTCTGATCTTGTCTTTTAAGATGAAGTCACTGCTTGAAAGATCATTATTCAATACGATACGTTCTTTTGATAGGGCGAGTTGTTGAAATATTTTTATCAGATGAATTAGCTGGTCAAACGATGCCAGCTTTTCTAATTGTTTTAATTCTTCTGCAACTTTTTTTTTGGTTTCTCCATAAAAAGATATTCCATAGTCGGCCGTTTTAAATAGGTCGTGGATCAAAGCAAATTCCTTTGCTGTTGAAATTGCTGTGCCCAGAAAATCTGTTTTTAACTGGATAACTATCTGGTGATAATCACTCCTTAATCTGTAATCAAAATTTAGATGAGGAAGATTTCCGCCAATGAACACGAGATCACTTTGGGTATACCCGGAAATATGGGTGCCAACATGACGAATACCGGCATCTGCTTCTACATAAACCAGTTCAATTTGCGGGTGATAATGCCAGAGGAAGGTATTTCTGAGCCGGGGTGAAAATAGCTTGAAAGATTTACCCGGCTCAAATTCTATCTTTTCCAGTTGTATCTCATTCACCTCCAATTATAATTTATTATGAATGTAATTTAATAAATAGGTCAATATAGAGCAAATACTGATCAATAGCCTTGAAAGACTCTTAGAAACAGGGGTATAGATTTGTATGATTAAATCAAAAAATATGATAGTCAAAACGATGGCTCCCGCCGACCAGTTTACCATGGCTCATAAGGAAATACCTGGAAATCCCTCCACAGCAAAGTCCAGCCAGATGAAATTAAATGACCGGAGTAATGGAGAACCGCTTGGTATACTTACAGAGGAGGACTGGAATTTTTGGGTGCATAACGGGTACGTGGTTATCAGGAATGCCGTACCAAAAGAGCAGGTAAAAAAACTGGCTGATTATCTCTGGGAATATGAGGATAAGAATCCTGACGATATGGATACCTGGTATAAAAGACCCAATGTACAGATGGAAATGAAGGAGCTCAACAATACAGGGATGGTTGAAATATACAATCATCAGTATTTATGGGATAACAGGCAATTTCCGAAAGTCCACCAGGCTTTTGCAGATATCTGGGGAACTGAAAAACTCTGGGTTACGATTGACCGGGCGAATCTGAATTTCCCGCTGAGGCCGGGATTTGAATACAAGGGCTTTATTCATTGGGATTATGATCCTGAAACAAAACCGCAAAATGTGCAGGGAGTGTTAGCACTTGCAGATCAGACGGATGAAAATATGGGAGGCTTTCAATGCATTCCGGAATTATACAGGAATTATGATACCTGGAAGTTGACACAACCAGAGGATCGTGATCATTATAAACCGGATATTTCGGGTCTTGAATTGGTAAAAGTAAAACTTGAAGCAGGTGACCTGCTAATTTTCAATAGCCTCGAGCCACATGGTATCAGGGCCAACCTGAGTAACAATAAAGTACGCATCGCCCAATACCTTGCCATGATGCCGGCGCAGGAAGAAAATGAAGAGCTCAGGCAATGGCGAATAAACAGCTGGAAAAACAGGAATGCGATGACAGGATATGCTTTTCCCGGCGACCCATTGGAAAGAGAGAAAAAAAATCCAGTCGCAGAATTATCTCCTTTGGGAAAAAAATTATTGGGATTAGAAAAATGGTAAAGACTGTTATGAAAAAAGCCCCGTAGGTACGGGGCTGACTGACTAAAGACTGCGATCAAATAAATACTTCCGGTACTACCAGATTGTAATTGCTCCTATAAAGTTCCCTGACGCATCAAATTCCACTTCATACTTCGTATTATTCGAATCAATCACTACAATATAACCCTGCAATACTCCATTCAGTGTGAAAGAAAATGCTTTTTCAAAAACATAATTAGGATAAGTTGTTGTCAGGTAAGTCTGCGCATTTGCTGGCAGTGCTGTCTGATCCACTTGTTGTGCAACGGGACCAGGTGAATATAATTTCACCCTCTTTTCAAAATCACCCGCATGATTGAAAACTGTTGCATTGAGTCCGCTGTCTTCAGTTATGATTATATAACTGCTGTCAAAACTGATATATGCTTTTATCAGGCTGTCATTCGGATAATTAGCAGACATATATGATAAAACAGATGCGGGAAGAGCCCTCAGTGAAATGGTATCCCTTCCCCTCTCGTTCGGATCGCGATCATAAAAGCGGCCTCCGCGGTGCCAGCCATCATTGTACAAATCACCTCTTTCTCTTTGTTCAAGCACTCTTACAAAAGCCCCCGTTCCGTCAAAGAGTACAGCCACAGGTTTTCCATTATAATTTATAATGGCTACATATCCTCCTATATTACCTGTACTATCCTTTATTTCGTATCCTCTTAAAAAAGTAAAACCATTGTAATTAGAATCAAGATAGGCCGTGATATTTGCAGGCAATGCAGTGGCTGTAACTGAGTCCCTGAAATAGCCTCGTGGACAAGGCTGGATGACATAAATAGAATCGTTCGTACTGGAATCGAGTGCGATGCCTATTACCGGAGAACTGGATGAAGTATTATTGGAAGATGTGCTGTTTGATACCGACATTTCCTTATTACAGGACTCCACTGAAAAAATAACTACTAAAAAACAGCAAGCCAGGCTAAGCCAGGAGAGTAAACGGATCATAATTTTGAGTTTTGTTGAATGATAAATGTATTGTCAGGCTTTGTTAAAGAATATTAAATCAGCAGCCAGCCTGGTTCAACAAAAATTATTTATGAACTACTTTACGATCTGATTAAAAGGGACGCTGCTTTTCTGCAGTTAATCAGCTGTTAAGATCCTGAAGTAAAGGAAGGATCATTTTAAATGACGCGCCTTCATTTTTATTTGAAACGCAAAATATTTCTCCTTTGTGATTTGCAACAATAGTTTTGCACAACGCAAGACCAATTCCTGTTCCTGTATATTGATCACGACCATGCAGCCGATGAAATATTAAGAAAATCTGGTCTGCATATTTCTGATCAAATCCGATGCCGTTATCGCTTATGCTTATTTCGCAATAGTGTAATTTTGGATCAAGGGCATTGTGATCTTCGAAATCTTTTCCCTCCATCATCCTTGAAGTAATCGTAATAACCGGATCTGTGCCCTTTTTACTGAACTTTAGACTATTGCTTATCAGGTTATAAAAAAGCTGATTTATTTGAACAGGAATGGCAAAAATAACCGGTAATCGTTCGCAATGAATGACCGCATGTTTATCCTGGATGAGCAATTCAAAATCATTGAGTAATTCACTTATTACTTCATTGAGGTCAGTTTTTTCAAATGCTTCTCCGCCGTGATGTAATATTTTTGAAAAGTTTAGCACCTCATTAATGAGTTTTGACATTCGCTCAGCAGAATTTTCAATTTTGGTAAGCTTTTCTTTGATCTCATCAGTCAGATCATTTTTATGCTTTGTTTGCAGAATAGACGAGTAAGTTCTGATTTTACGCAGTGGCTCCTGCAAATCATGTGATGCTATGTATGCGAATTGCTCTAAATTTTTATTCGAAAGCTGGAGT
>DATHNR010000253.1:0-3001 GCA_035485835.1 Puia sp. | reverse complement strand
ATAATCAAAGACTTTAGCTGGGTAATGATATCCGGGCCTGGGCCAGTGACGATCAGTAATCAAAATAAATTTAACCCGACAATTTCCGGTTTAATTCCAGGTGTATATGTATTTCAGCTTACAGTCACCGATAGCGTAGGTGCCACTAACACTGACCAGGTTAATATCACTGTTGATCCTGAACCGACCGTTCCTAACCAGGCACCTGTTGCAAATGCAGGAAATAATCAGACAATTACTGCTCCTGTCAGTAGTGTTGTATTAGACGGATCGCGGTCCTATGACCCCGATGGAACAATTGTAAATTTCTTTTGGAGCCAGGTTTCAGGTCCTTCCAATTCAGTATTTTCAAATAACGAAATTATTTTACCAACTGTTTCAAATCTGATTGCAGGTTCTTATGTTTTTCAATTGATGGTAACTGATAATAGTGGTGCAACGGGTATTGACCAGGTAACAGTTACCGTGAACAAAGGTGATACGACCATCAATCCTCCGCCTGTTACTCCACCCGAAAATAATGACTCCGTTTCCAATGATCAGTTTATAGTTTTTCCCAACCCGGCACAGAACCTGATCAATACCAGGATCTCCGATTCTTTGGAAGGAACCATCAGGATAAATATGTATGATGTAAACGGAAGAGTTGTTTTGTCTGATCAGGCCGTGAAATCGATAGAATCTTTTGAAAAATCTTTTAACATCAGCACACTCGCATCGGGTATGTATACCATACAGGTAAACATTGCAAACAGAAAAACCATGGTGAAGAAATTTATAAAACTTTAAATCAGTAGTCGTCGAATAAAAAAATCCCGGTATACCGGGATTTTTATTTTTATTAGAGATAATTAATATTATTAATGTGCACCCTGGGGAAGAGCTGCCGGAACTTTACTTCTTTTAACAAACAATACGAATGGAATGCATATCAGGAATAAGATTCCGAGATAATAAAACACATCCATATAAGAAAGTACATTGGCCTGGGACGATATGGAATAATCCATGGCTTTATAAGCTGACTGAAGTGCGACATCGGGTTGCATGCCTTTAGCAATAAAGCCCTGTTGAATTGCATGTACATGACCCATAACTGCAGGATTGTTAACGTCCAGCTTACTGACAAGTGTACTACGATGAAACATATTCTGACGCGCCATAAAAGTGGTGATAAGCGCGACACCAAAAGATCCTCCAACCTGACGCATCATGCCCGTAAATGCCACACCCTGGCCAATTTCTGCGCCTTTGAGTGTGCTAAGTGAGAGACTTGTTATAGGTATAAAAAGCAGGGGCAAGCCTACCCCACGGGTTACCAGCATCCAAAAAAAGTTTTCTTCGGGAGTACTGTTTGTAAGTATAAAATAACCCCAGAAACAGAAAATTGCAAAAATCAACATTCCCATGGAAACCAGAAATTGCTGAGGAACTCCTTTACTCAGAATGATACCGACGATGGGCATGAGAAATGCAGTTGTTATCGCTGCAGGTACCATGAGCATGCCTGACTGGAATGCAGTCCAGCCTAATGTACTCTGTGTATATACAGGAATAATAAAAGTGGAACCATATAAACCAAATCCGAGTAAAAATGTAAGCCCGGTACCTATCCGAAGATTTCCGTTTTTCAACACCCTAAGATTGACGATTGGGTTTCTGAATGTCAGTTCACGCCAGAAAAAAAAGAATGCGCCCAAAAAAGCAGTACAAGTGAACAATACAATGAAATTATTGGAGAACCAGTCGTCATCCTGTCCTTTTTCCAATACATACTGAAGTGATCCTACGGATACGGTAAGCAATGCAATTCCAAGCCAGTCAATATCAGCAACGGCGCTTTTCTTACCGTAATTGGGATTTCGAATGAACTGGAGTGTGAGCAGAGTTGCTATCACGCCGATCGGTATATTAATATAAAATATATAAGGCCAGGAATAATTTTCAACGATATATCCGCCCAGCGGGGGTCCAAGTGTTGGGCCTACAATAACTCCCAATCCATAAATGGCCTGTGCCATACTTCTTTTTTCAGGAGGATATGATTCTGTGATGATTGTTTGTGAAGTAGCCAGAAGTGCACCGCCACCCAATCCCTGCATAAAACGAAAAACTACGAGTTCCCAAATGCCATTGGCGTTTCCACAAAGAAAAGAACAGACAGTAAAAATCATGATGGAAGCTGCAAAATAATTACGTCTTCCAAATTGGGCTGACAGCCAGCTGGTCATTGGGATGATGATAACATTCCCAATTGCATACGCTGTTATCACCCATGCAACTTCAGTTAAAGTTGCCCCAAGGTTACCGCGCATGTCATTCAGCGCCACGTTTACAATGGTAGTGTCAATAATTTCCAGCAACGTGCAGATAATTGCAGTGATGGTAATAATTGCCCGCCTTGAACCATATTCAACCAAAGAATCCTGAGATAATGTTTGTGCCATAGAAATGATCTTCTGAAAATCTAGTTACCAATATGAACATCCACATTCACATTCATACCTGCCTTCAAACGATTCAATAAAGTGTCCTGGGTATTCGTAAATTCAATCTTAACCGGAAGGCGTTGAACAACTTTTACAAAATTTCCACTCGCATTGTCTGGTGGAAGGAGTGCAAAAGTGGCGCCCGTAGCAGGCGAAAATGAAGATACCGTTCCGTCAAATTTATGACCAGGAATAGCGTCTACTTCTATTACGACTGGTTGGCCGATCCTGATTTTACTGTATTGCGTTTCTTTATAATTTGCAACTACCCACAAACTCTGATCTAGTACGATACTGAAGGTTGACTGTCCCGCGCTTAAATACTGCCCTACCTGAACGTTTACCTTTGAAACAAGTCCTCCGGCAGGAGCTGTAAGAACCGTATAGGAAAAATTCAGTCTTGCATCATCCACATCTACCTGCCTTTGTTTGACTGTTGATGCGGCAATACTGATCTGCGAAGAAGTTGCCTGGCTTTGAATGCTTACAGCATTTGTTGCGCTGTTCGCCTG
>DATHNR010000252.1:0-3056 GCA_035485835.1 Puia sp. | reverse complement strand
GGCCAGTGATAGTTTTACATCCTGTTCTGTTGTTACCCATGAACTAACGCTAATGCGCATGGCTGTTTTTCCCTGCCATGTCGTTCCTCCGCACCAGCAGGTTCCTTCTTCCTGAATTTTTTTAATCACTTCCAGGGTTGTCGCCTTATCACCAAAACTCACCAATATCTGGTTAAGCACTACTTCATTCAGGATTTCATAACCCGCGGCCTTTAAGCCTTCAGCAAACTGCCTTGCACTGGCGCAATTTCTGTCGATCAGATCGGCCAGTCCTTTTTTACCCAGCGATTTTAAAGCTGCCCAAACAGGAATACCGCGTGCTTCTCTCGACATTTCCGGGACGAATTGAAAAGATTCCCTGTTATCTGTTTCATTGAGATAAGCAGCTGTGGCGGAAACCGCGCTGAACAGGGCTTCGCGCTTTTTTACAAAAAGGAGTCCACAGTCATAGGGAACATTGAGCCATTTGTGCGCGTCGGTCGCCAATGAATCTGCCAGTTCAATTCCTTTTGCAAGATGTTTGGTTTTGGCTGATGCGGCGGCCCATAAACCAAATGCGCCGTCAATATGAATCCAGACATTTTCTTTTTTATCCCTGCATATCGCTTCAATCGGATCAAAAGATCCGGTATTTACGTTTCCTGCCTGAAGGCAGAGTATGGTTGGGCCCTCCGTTTCAGGAATTTTTTCCGGAATAATTCTTCCCTGTTCATCTGCAGGAACACGTATGATTCTTTCTCTTCCAAATCCCACCAGGTTCAGGGCTTTCAACATGCTGACGTGCACTTCATCCCCGGTAATGACTGTTATTTCCGGTGCATGAAATAATCCCTGAGCCTCTGCATTCCAGCCGAGTTTTTTAAGTAATTCATGACGGGCAACAACCATTGCAGTAAAATTTGCCATGGTGGCGCCGGTAACAAAACCGACTGCTGTCTGTTTTGACAAGCCCAGGATATCTGTCAGCCAGGCACTGCTGATTTCTTCCAGCATGGCTGATACAGGAGATGCAACATATAATCCGGCATTCTGATCCCATACGGTTGCAAGAAGTTTTGCCATCATGGCTGCCGGTGTTGAACCACCAATTACAAATCCGAAATAACGGCCGCCGGTGGATTTAACAGTTGCCGGTGATCCTTTTGCATCCAGCAGATTCAAAACTTCTTCTGCGGAAATTGGATCTTCCTGCAGTGGTTCATTTAATTGCTGAAGTTGGCCGATTGAATCTTCAGATGGAAAAACAGGATTCATACCGGATGCTGATAAATAATTTTCCGCAAGGGAAGAGAACTGGTTTATAATATTCATTGTCTTGAAAAAGTGAAAAGTAAAAAGGGAAAATTCAAAAGTCAAATTCAAAACTAAAGCTTTATTAAATAAAGCCAGAGAGGGAGAAATAAAAAAAGCCGTCCCGCTTATAGCGGGACGGCCATATATAAATAAACCTTAACCCTTAACTAAATAATCCACCTTTTTTTAATTCTTTAGTGTCTTCACCGATCTTAAATCCGTTGTGATAGATTTCGATCTTGTAAGCACCTGGTACAAAAGCTCCTGATTGTTTCCAGGCGAATTGTACTGATTTGGTCTTACCAGCTTCGATATCAACCGGTACTTTAGCAGTGAAAATTTTATCTCCTTCGTCACGGCTGGCAAATGTTCCGGAACCCAGTGCAGGAACTGAAATCGGTTTGCCATCAGGACCAGTGATACAAACATAAACATCTGTCTGGCCAGTCTGGGCGATACGGTTGTTTACATCGAAAGATATGATCAGCTTGTCTACTCTTTTAGCTGTAGTTGTAACTTTTTCCTGTCCGTTCTTTTTGTCTTTAACCGGAGTTACGGAAATGTTAGAAGCATTGAGTGTAGAGGCGATATCTACTTTCTTTTCAAGATCTTCCTTCTGTGTTGTTGTAGTAGAAAGATCTGAAGTCAGTTTTTCTTTATCAGCAGTAAGCGCTGTTTTATCAGCAGTCAGCTGTTGATTGCTTGCAGTAAGCGTTGCAACCTGCGTCTGCAGATCAGTGATCTTTGTATTCAGATCAGCGATCAGAGATTTTGCTTTATTTAATTCAGCAACCGTTGCATTTTTCTTTCCGAGAATGCTTCTGATTTCTGCTTTTTTCTTAGCAATATCAGTATTTGCTCCTGAAAGCTGTGTCTGTAAACGGTTGTTGGTACCAGTCAGTGAATCAAGGCGAACAAGAGCATCATCAAAATTCTTCTGTAATGCACCTTTTTCGTCTGTTACTTTAGCGATTTGTGTTTGCTGGCTCTGCTGAACCTGTTCCTGTTTGTTATTGTTCCATAACAAATAACCCCAGGTTCCAAGGAATCCTGCAGCCAGTAATCCGATAACGAGATTCTTAAAATCTTTTTTCGGAGGCTGACTTTGCGGAGACGCGGATGGATAATTAGTAGTGCTCATGGTTTGTACTTTTTATTTTAAAAATTTGTTTTTACGGGAAACGGTTTAGAAGAGTTTCCAGTGACCATTTAGTCTAAAACCGTGCCAATTTTATATTTATGCACCCCCTGTGCAGAATAAAACAGCCTCTAAATGGTTAATTGTCAATGGTTAATGGTAAATGATCTGCTTCGTTGAATCCAGTTAACCATTAACCATTTACCATTGATAATTAAAAAATATCTTGCATTCAAATCATAAAATTTGTCTGCAGAACAGATCATACGAGACTGGAAAAGAAAAATTTTCAAGCCTGTTTACTGGTTGGAAGGTGAAGAAGATTACTTCATTAATGAAGTAATGGATTTTGCAGAACAACATCTTTTACCTGAAGAAGAAAAAGCATTCAACCTTTCCGTTTTTTATGGAAAGGATGCTGACTGGGCCGAAGTCTTCAATGCATGCCGCCGTTATCCGATGTTCGCCGAGCGGCAGGTTGTATTATTAAAGGAGGCGCAGCAGATGCGGGATATCATCAAACTTGAATCTTATATACAGCAACCGTTGGATTCCACGGTATTCGTAGTTTCTTATAAGGATAAAAAAGTTGACGGTCGCAGTAAACTTGCAAAACTTCTAAAGG
>DATHNR010000251.1:0-8393 GCA_035485835.1 Puia sp. | reverse complement strand
ATCCATTGTATAAGCTGCTTCTCCAACACTGTCTGTAACTTTTAGTTTTCCAACACAATTCGCTTCCGTCATAACATATTCACCGATCATCCTTCTGGATTCCCGGATGTATAACTGAGGTGACCAATGATCATTGTCAGGATATTCATCTCGCGGATAACCCCATTTCAACATTTCATTTCTCAGATATTCGGGAATTCTTTTATCATGCCCGAGAAAATATAAAAAGCCTTTATTATAATCAACATGATCCTGAATGATTTTTTTACGGGTCTCAAAGTTTCCATCCGGATATCCATAGTTCATGCCAATCATATCTGTAGAAAATGGACCATTATTATTTATATCTGTTTTTCTGCCGGGCATCAGGTTTATATTCAATATGCCGTCTTCCAGATCCTTCGGTTTTTTTATTTCTATATATCTAAGTAGAAGTTCATAATGGGTGCTGTCATAATTCAAAGGTCTTTTTATTTCAATCCGATTTTGAACACTGTCAGTAAGGCAAATACGAAAATTATAAGCCTGAATTTTTTTATCTCCCGAACCCTTCGCATCGGGAGGTTGTATGCTGATTCCCCAAAGGACTCCGCTCGTTGATTCCCCTGAAATACTGTAAGGATCTACTCCATCGGGAAACTGATGCTTGTCCCGCAATTGAACCCCGTTATATGTTTCATTGTATTCCAGATTACTTTCACGACCAACAGTATACGAAACGGAAGCCATGGCCATCAAATCTCCTTCATATGAACAATCAATAAACTCTTTCGCCCTGATAATTTCAGTTAACCCTTTTAATTCAACATGATTGGAAGAGACGATAATTTCCTGCAATCCTGCGCCAGATTTTTTTACAGATATCAAATGCTGATTGTATAAAACCTGAACATGCCCTCTTTTAATATAATCAAGAAAAATTTCTTCAGCTACATGAGGTTCAAAAATCCATTGTTCGGCATTTCCATAATGCTGACCAATTCTTCTGTAAAAATCCCTTGCAAGCCCGGTTATGGCAGATTTATTTCCAATATCTGTATTGCCAAGCCCGCCACTGCTTAAACCTCCAAGGTGAAGTGACTCTGAAATCAGGATAACTTTTTTCCCAAGTCTGCTGGCAGTATATGCTGCAATTACTCCACCGGAACTTGCGCCGTATACACAAATATCAAAGGACTTGATTTCCTGTGCCTGAGTAATAGAAAAAGTAAAGAAAATTAAAATGAAAAATAAGCAGCATCGCATCCTTACAGTCTTTAGTTATTTATATTTTTTTTAATTTCGATGCATGAATCTTATCTGAAAGCCCAATGACCGCCATTGGGATTCCGTTATTCGCCATTATCTTCTTCTGATTCTTCTGCAACATCATATTCCTCTTTTGTAGTTTTAGAAAAATCACTAAACCATCCCCCTGATGCGATTAATGAAGCAGGTTTGCCGGATTCTATCACTTTACCTTCATCCAGCACAATGATATGGTCTGCATCTCTTACCATGGAAAAACGATGCGCAATGATGATAACAGTATTTTGTTTTCTGATTTCTTTAATGCTGAATTTTATTTCGCCTTCAGTTGCATAGTCCAGATTTGCGGTGGCTTCATCCAGAATTAATATCCTTGGTTTGGCCAGCAGAATCCTGGCAATCTGAATTCTCTGCCGTTCACCTACAGATAACCCGATTCCATTTTCGCCGACTCTTGTTTCCAAATGCAGGGGAAGACGTTTCACTGTATGTTCCAGGCCTGCAGCATTGACTGCTTCTTCTATTTCATGTAAGTCCGCATCAGGTTTTTTGTAAGAAATATTATCCCGTATGGTTCCATTGAATAAAGCGCCGTCGGCAGAAATGATACCAATTTGTCTACGGATAGTTGCAGGGTCCAGGTTAGAAATATTTTGCCCGTCGATAAAAATATTTCCGGAATCAGGTGTATATAATTTCAACAACAGGTCTATGATAGTAGTCTTACCAGCTCCTGAAGGACCTACCAGGGCTGTCATCTTCCCCGGTTCGATTGTAAATGAAACCTTATCCAGAATTTTCCGTTCTGGTGTATAAGAAAATTCAATTTCCTTAAATTCAATTTCCCCATTTTTCAATAATAGATTTTTTCCTTTGCGAGGTTCTTCAGGACGGTCTGTCAGTTTGAATGCGCGCGATATCGAAACGAAGTTTTGCTGGAGCGATATCCACAATGTTGCCAGGTTATCAATCGGGCTATATAAACGGTCAAGATAAGTTACAAACATAACAACATCACCTGGTGTTAGTTTATTTTCCAAAGTCAGATATCCACCATAGCCTAATACGAGGGCGGTTGACAAATGTGTAAGAACGGTCTCCCAGAATTCATATTTATTTGCCATCCTGGAACGATGGATGTAATCTGCGTAGGCTTCGGAAGAAGCATCTTCGAGATTTTTCAGCTCTCTGTCTTCTGCTCCTGAAAGTTTAACGGTTTTAATTCCTGATAATGCATCCTGAATCCGTGTTGACACACCTTCCCATTTTTGATAGTACTCCGTAAGTCCGAACTCAAGTTTTTTAGCAGATGTCCAGGCAATCAAAAGATAAAGAGGTATGATACCAAGTGAAATGGCCGTCAGGGTGGTATTTTCATAAAACATAATACCTAATATGCCAACCAGGCCAATCAGTTCAGGAAGAATCTGCTGGGAAAATCCATTCACTACTGCCGACACTTCTTCAGACTGATCAATGCGTTTTGCAATAGCTGCTGCGGGTCTTCGGACAAAAAAACCAAGCGGCAAATTCAATACATGCCTGAACGTACTAAGTATAAATCTTTGTTCAATTCCACAGGAAAATTTTACATTTTTATTTTCACCGATTCTCCAGAGAAGCGTTGAGACGAGGTTGATGATAAACAACCAGATAACTGCCCATAGTAATGTATCCAGGGCCTGTTGTGGTGTGCGGGGGGCTACTTTCCCCTTATGGTGTGGCTCTTTCGTTTTCCGGTGCGGTTCTTTGGCAAGACCCGATTCTTTTCTGGCTGAATCCCGTGCCTGACCTACAAATACGCCGGCCACATCATTAATGGCTTCCCGGTAGATAAGTGGTTCAATCAGACTGGTAGCTGTTCCGAGCAGACTAAGGATAACAACCCACACAAACTGCTTTTTAAAGGGAAGTATCAGAGTGAGAATACTGTACTTTATATTTTTTTTAATCTTTTTATTTAAACTCATTCACCAGAAGGGTTAATACACAAAAATAGACTTCCAAAACAACTTATTCGTTTGCAGAATTTATTATAATTAATGAGCTTAACATAGAATAAACAGGCCTTTCAGCGAAATATCTTTAAATTTGCAGCTCTTGGTAAATAAATGAATGATCGTTTTAACTGGAGGATATTTTTGATCAGGTTATTTTTCCCGCTTGCTTATACGGGATTTTTTGCCGTCCAGTTTTTCATAAATTTTGATACAACGCTCTCAGGATCCCGCGACAGGTACCAGGTTATAAAATGCGGTGTTCAGGCCAATCTTCCGGTTGCATTGCAAAAAGCAAATGATAACCATCCTATAAAAACGAAATTCAGGCTAAATAAAAGATTTCAGCCTGCTGTCGTTCCATCACTTCCCGACATTTCAGGCAGTCCGGTTATACGTAATATTACCGTTATACATCTGTCTTATGTAAATCCATTTGTGGCGGATCCTCTGCTTAATGTTCGCTTACTTCGTGGCCCCCCTTTTGATGCTCTGACTTCTTAAGCCAACAATTTTATTTATTCAAATTCCGGCAATGATTATTTTTTCCGATGGAAAACTTTTCCGTCTGTTTATAATTGCCCTGTTGATTCCAATATTAGGTCTCTTTGGGCAGAAACCTTATTCACTTTCCAGTCTTACAGACAGTGCCCTGCGAAATCTGCCCATATTATTGGAAAAAAAAGCTATAATTAATAGTGGTCAGTCATCTGTAAAAGATGTGCGCCATCAGTTTATTCCTTTCCTGCGCGCCAACGCACAGGTTAATATGGGAACCGACAATTCATTACCCGGCAGTTATTACACTTTAGGGATAATACCATCTACTTCGTCTGGCATAAGTAATCAGAACAATGGACAGTCCGCCCTGGGAAGCCTTGCCACGATTTATGGACAGTATACCGTTCTGGATTTTGGTTATCGAAAGGCAAGTATACAATCGGCCGTTTCAGAAGTTAATGTGGAATCGGCCGATTATGACCGATTGAGCTACCAGGTTAAATCTGATATTACCAGGCTATATCTGACATTGTTAAAAAGACAGATGCAACTGGAAATTGAAAGTCAAAACAGACAACGATATGATAAAATATTTTCGGTAATTCAGGCTCTTACCAGGAGTGGAATCAAACCCGGAGTGGATTCGTCTCTTGCATTGGCTGAACTTTCAAAAGCAATTACTACCTACACACAGGTACTGGGTTCTGTAAATGATATACGTGAACAACTATCATACTATACAGGAATTCCCGCCTATCGGTTGCAGGTAGATACCTTGTTTCTAAGCGACCGGAATTCAACACAGACTATTCTTTCTGATACATCCGGCCTGGAATCCAATCCGCTGATTGCATATTATGAAAGTGTTAATAGAGCGTATGTCAGTGATGAAAACAGAATTTCAAAAAGTTTTCAACCTACAGTATCACTCGTTGCAACCGGATGGACAAGGGCTTCCAGTATTACCCCTGACCTGGATTACAAATCTCTCGGTACCGGACTCGGTGTTCAGCGATATAATTATCTCGCCGGAATCAGTTTACAATATGACTTATTTAATGGTCTTCATAAAAAAGACCGGCTTGAAATAATTCATTTCCAGCAACAAGCCGGCATTTATCAAATGCAACAGCAGGAACTGGCACTTCAGTCGGCATCAAATCAGGCCGACCTCGCAATTCATACTGCAGAAGTAAACCTGCTTGAGCTACCGGTGCAGATAAATGCGGCAAAAGATACTTATAATCAAAAGCTCGCACAATACCAGGCCGGACTCATTACACTTATAGATCTTACCAATGCCGCTTTTGTTTTATACCGGTCGCAGATTGACTATACGGGGACAATTACCGATTGGTATCTGGCCCATCTTGATAAGGCTTTTGCTACCGGTGGCCTGGATCGATTCATTCAAATAATAAAATAAATTAAATATGGTAAGAGCAGCGCTGAAAAGACCCATCACCATTTTGGTTTTGTTCATAGGTCTTTTGTTGTTCTCGGTAATGGCTATTCGCACAATACCAATAGATATATTTCCCAAATTGAACGCACCTACGATTTATGTAATTGAACAATATGGCGGTATGTCTGCTTCCCAGATGGAAGGATTTTTTGCCACCCGAATGCAGGATCAGTTTTTATATATTAATGGAATTAAAAATGTAGAGAGCAAAAATATTCAGGGACTTTCACTTATAAAACTGACTTTTTACGAAAACACAGATATGGCTGAAGCTTCCGCACAGGTTGCTCTGCAGGTAAACCGAACCTCGGCATTTTTTCCTCCCGGCGCTCTTCCGCCCCAGGTGATCCGGTTTGATGCTTCTTCACTGCCTGTCGGCGAATTGGTATTCAGTAGTAAAACAAAAACACTGAATGAAATATTTGATCTGGCTCTGACACGTGTACGACCACTTTTCGCAACGGTTCCCGGCATGTCCAGCGCACCACCCTTCGGTTCAAATGCAAGAACCGTTGTGATCAATATTACACCTGAAAAATTACGCACTTATAATCTCTCTGCGGATGAAGTTGTGGAGGCAATTGTAAAGAATAATGCCATTTCACCTTCGGGGAACCTGCGCATGGACAGTATGATGTTAATTACATCCATCAATTCCCTCGAAACTAAAGTTGAACATTTTGGAGATATTCCTATTAAAAGTAATGGGATCGGAGTAGTTTATGTAAAGGATGTGGCCCGCGTGGCTGATGCATCGGATATAACAGTTGACTATGCTCTGGTGGATGGGAAACGATCTGTATATATTCCGGTTGTCAAAACCGCTGATGCTTCAACCTGGGATGTGGTGCAAACACTCCGGCAACGCCTTCCTGAAATGAAAAGCCTGTTGCCTGCCGATGTCAATATAAGCTACGAATTTGACCAATCGATATTTGTAATCAATGCAGCCAAAAGCCTTATGACAGAAGGTATACTGGGTGCGATTCTTACAGGTCTGATGGTATTACTTTTTCTGAGAGACCTGCGGAGCAGTCTGGTAGTCATTATTACCATCCCTGTTTCTGTTTTAAGTGCTGTATTTTTTCTTAAGCTCAGCGGGCAAACCATCAACATCATGACCCTGAGCGGGCTTGCGCTTGCAATTGGAATACTCGTTGATCAGGCTACGGTTACGATTGAAAATATTCATCAGCATCTGGAAATGGGTAAAGATAAAAAACAGGCCGTATTGGATGCCTGTTCAGAAATATCATTTCCTCTTTTACTGATCCTGCTTTGCATTCTTGCAGTATTTGCTCCGGCATTTGTAATGTCAGGGGTTCCACGTGCCATGTTTCTTCCCCTCTCACTTTCCATTGCATTTGCGATGATGGTCTCATTTATCGCAGCCCAAACCCTGGTTCCCGTCATTTCTGTCTGGCTGCTCAAAGCTGAGCGATTTCAATACAAACATTCAGAACCGCACGCACACGCCGGTCTTGCTATGGATAAAGAAGAAATCAGGGAAATTGAAATCCACAATACGCAGGAAAAACAACACGCGGAAGAAAATAATTATTTTCAAAGGCTTAAGAAAGGATTATCTGCAAGGCTCACCAAATGGATGCCTGTCAGGAAATGGATCGTTTCTATTTATTTACTGGTCATTGTTACATTGGCAATGACCTGTTTTATTTTTATCGGGAAAGATCTTTTGCCCAAAACCAATAACGGACAGCTACAGTTGCGTATTCGGGAACCTGATGGAACAAGACTCGAAGTTACAGAACGGGATACCCGGAATATTTTGAATCTGATAGATTCGACAGTGCATGGTAATGTTGCGATCACATCAGCTTATGTAGGACTCGTCCCCAGTAATTTTGGAACAAGCAATCTCTACATTTTTACAAGTGGTACGCACGAGGCAGTCATACAGGTGAATCTGAAAGAAAATTACAAAACCAATATAGAATCCCTGAAAGAAAAACTAAGAAATGTTATCGCTTCAGATTTTCCAGACTTAAGATTATCATTTGAGCCGATCGAACTTACGGAAAAAATTATGTCGCAGGGAGCTTCTACGCCTATTGAGGTTCGTGTTGCAGGAAAAAATATGGAAGATATCATTCGTTATGGTGAAGCCTTATTGGTAAAAATGAAAACCATTCCTTTCCTGCGTGACTTACAAATTGCACAGCCGCTGAATTTTCCAACTATTAATATTAATGTGGATAGAAATAAACTGGCTTTGATGGGACTTTCGCTGGATGATGTTTCGAAAAGTATGGTGGATGTTACTTCTTCCAGTCGATATACAAATAAGAATCTCTGGCTGGATGATAAAACATCTTATACCTATCAGACACAGGTTCAGGTACCTGAATATAATATGAGTTCATTGGAAGAACTGAGATCAGTACCATTGGTCAAGGGACAAATGAGACCAGTCGTGGGTGATGTTGCAAGCCTGACTGTTGATACCCTTCCCGGAGAATATGACAGGAGCGGTCCGCGTCGTTTTATTACGATCAGTGCGAACATGTACCATAAGGATCTCGGCTCCGCAACCAGCGCAGTTCAAAAAGCAATTGATGAAATGGGTAGTCCGCCGTTAGGACTGGTGCCTGAAGTCCGGGGTATGTCTTCACTTTTAACGGAAACTTTGAGTTCTCTTCAATCAGGTCTTCTGGCCGCAATTGTTGTCATCCTTCTTTTACTGGCCGCCAGCTATCAATCTTTTCCATTATCCATCTGCGTATTGAGTACTGTACCCGCCGTTTTATTGGGATCACTTGTAATGTTATTGATAACAGGCGCGACACTAAATCTGCAATCATATATGGGGATTATTATGAGCATTGGTGTTTCCGTAGCAAATGCGATATTGATCGTTACAAACGCTGAATCACTACGCCTTCAATATAAAGATCCTTTTCGTGCGGCTGTCATGAGCGCGGGAATAAGATTACGCCCGATTCTGATGACCAGTCTCGCAATGATTGCAGGTATGATTCCAATGGCCAGCGGCCTGGGAGAAGCAGGTGATCAGTCCGCACCGCTCGGCCGCGCAGTAATTGGTGGCCTGATCTTTTCCACCCTGGCTGCACTCCTGATCGTACCCCTGGTATATGGATGGATCCAGCAAAAAAAATCATTTAAATCAGTTTCCCTGTATCCGGGTGATGAGAACTAAAAAT
>DATHNR010000250.1:0-7102 GCA_035485835.1 Puia sp. | reverse complement strand
GTAAAACTGGCCAAAGGAGCCAGACCCGCTCGAAGACGAACCAGGTTCAAATATTTTAAGGCGGTACCATCTGAAGAAGAAAAGCTCATCGAAATACCTGTACCCTGAGGAACACCTGAAGCTTTGCCCATGATGGCTTCTGCTTCGATGAGATATACATCAGCATATCTTAAGAGATATGTATTATTTGATGTAGCCTGCTTTGCGGATAAACCGCCATTATCATCGGGCGTTCCGACAACATATTTCTTTATTGCCGAGTGCATACCCTGCGCATCAATATTGTATGGTACCAAATATCCACCGGTGCTTTTAAGGATCTCAGGATAAAGATCACCACCCAGCATGATACAACCATAACGACGAATGGAATCTCCTTCCGCAGTAAATGCATCCTGCAAGTCCCAGCTGGGCCCCAGTTCACCATATCCATCACCGGTTCCTGTAATTGTTGAGTTTGCTGCTACAACAGACTGAAGCTGATTGCCGTAACCATACCCTGCATTGGAGGTCCATTGCAAAGCAATCATGGCTTCTTTACAGTTATTTCCGGAGAGTTCAAACATAGATGTATAGGTTCCGGGAGCATCAAGTCCAACCAGTCCGAATTCGCCACTGTTGATGGCTTTTTCTGCTTCGATTCTTGCGCTGTCATATTGCTGTTCGTACAAATAGACTTTCGCGAGAATCCCTGATGCTGAATTGCTGGAAGCATGTCCTGTGTTGGCAACACCAGGCGTACAGTTGGCCTCTGCAAATGAAAGATCCATGGTAATGAATTTGTATACATCCGTTACGGGATTAGTGGGTACCGTAGAAAAAGTACTTGCATCCGCCGTAGGATTGGTGATTATCGGAACATTGCCAAACTGCCGGACGAGATAGAAATATGCCAGGCCTCTCATCAGGTGTGCTTCACCAAGTGCGTTGTTGACAACGGAAGTAGGAACAGCTGTTGCAGCGCCTGGTAAATTGATCAGCAATTCATTGGCCTGGGCGATCACTGTGAACAAAGCATTCCATGAGCTTTGTACAGTTTGCGTGGCATTGCCTTCGGACATACTACGGAATGCATCGAATGCTCCGTCTGTACCAGCATAGCATGCCGCATTTCCACTTTGTAAATCGCCCATGGCAAGGAAGGCTTTTCCATTCAATCCAAACCAGGGAGCCGCGTAGAGAATATCTGTGCTGGCCTGAACCTGGGCGACCGTTTGATAATACGTGCCTACGGTCAATTGATTTTCTGGCGGTCGGTTAAAAAAATCTTTATTACAACCGGTAGAGATGGTGGCAATCAAAGCGCCAAATCCAATCAGTAGTTTTATATTCTTTTTCATCTTTTATATTGATAAGTTTAATATTAAAATTCTACGTTTAATCCGAACGTGATAACACGGGGTGTAGGATATCTTCCGTAATCGACATTCTGTAAAATCGGGCTTTGGTTTAAAGAACCGATTTCAGGATCCAGTCCGGAATATTTTGTGAACACATATAAATTTTGTCCGCTCACATATACTCTTAAGTGCGTCATTTTTAAAGAATGCGCAATACCGGATGGAAGATTATAAGTAAGCCTTACATTCTGTATCCTCAAATAAGAAGCATCTTCCAGGAACCTGTCAGACATGACCAGGTTGTTATTACCAAAGCTTGCCCGTGGTGTTGGAATATTGCTATTCGGATTGGCAGGCGTCCAGTAATTAGCCACGCTGGCGAGCTGATTCATGTATAAACCATACATACCCTGTGTTTGGAATGAAACTGCATTGAGAATTTTTCCTCCCTGTGATCCTACCAGGAAAATGTAGAGATCAAAATCTTTGTAGGTGAAGTCATTCCCAAATCCATAAGTAAAATCAGGATTGGGACTGCCTAAATTATATTGCTGGTTCGCATCTCCTTTTCCGTCGTTGCCGTCATAAAGGATATCGCCCAGATATATTGCATTACCTATAGAACGGTCGCTGCTGATGGGCTCGGGCTGACCCAGTACATTCTGCGGGTGGGCTACCAGATTATCCAGTTGTGCCTGCGTTTTAATTATGCCCAGACTCTTATATCCATAAAACTCGCCTACAGGACCTCCGGGTGCTGTGCGGGTTGCATAAATCTGCGGACCGAAACCCGTAGAAACGATCCCGTTCAGTGCGGGAAAACCGTTCAGGGAAATAACCTTGTTCGTATAATGTGAGAAAACAATGCTGGTCGTCCAGGTAAAATCTTTCTTGACGATATTGCGACTGTTAATGGTGAATTCATATCCTGTGTTCTCGATTTCACCGGCATTCACATAAGGCGGTTGAACAACCGAATTGCCTGAGTATTCAGCGGTCCCACCTACAAGAAAGGCTGGCAGGGGTTGCTGGAACAGGAAGTTATTGGAAGTCTTTTTGTATACATCAATTGATCCGTCAACACGATTATTGAGGATGGCGAAGTCTAACCCGATATTTTTTTGTATAACCGTTTCCCATGTCAGATTTGGGTTGCTGAGATTGTAGAAAAGAAAAGCTGTGCCTAAACCGGTTGCTGCAGGCTGTATGGCAGATCCATATTTATATTGACCGATATTGGCATTACCCACCGTTCCATATCCCACTCTTAATTTCAAATTGCTGAAAGTCTTTTTTATACCATCCAGAAAAGGCTCTTCTGAAAGCTTCCAGGAAACAGCCACACCGGGAAAATTTCCGATCTGGTGGCCCGGAGCAAAATTGGAAGATTTATCACTACGGAAATTAACTGTAACGCTGTACCGGTTATCATAAGTGTAAATCGCGCGGGCGAGCCAGGATTCCATGGACTGACTTCCTTTATTCTCATTGAGGAGGTTGCTCGCCTGTGTGCCGAGGTTCAGCGTCTGAACGGTATTGCCTCCGATAAATCCTTTCGTGCCGGCATCGATGCCATCATAGGCGGATTCCCATACTTCATGTCCCAGTAAAACACTGACAACATTCTTATCTCCAAAAGTGTGGTTGTAGTTCAGGTGTTCAAGCCAGCTCCAATAATTATCATAATCGTTGTTAAATAATAAAGCGGCCTGTGTATTTTGATACGCTGGTGGTGAACCTTCTGCTCCGTATGAAAAAGTCGGGTAAAATATTTTCGATTGTGTCCAGTCGAAATTTAAATCAACTTCAGAATGCAATGTAAAATCCTGTAAGAATTTAATATCGCCATACAGGCTTCCCTGGAGATTTGTTCTTGTAAGATAATTGGTAATGATAGATGCCTGTTGAACGGGATTTTGACCTCCCTGCACCGTACCATTCACCACCACAGGTCCTGCAAAACTTCCATCTGCATTATATACAGCAGCATCCGGTGCTTCCAGTAAGGCATTATATATAATACCATAACTGTTACCCAAAGAAACATTGGTGGTATTTTGATTGGAAATTATACTGGTACCTACTTTCAGCCAATCCTTAACCTGCGAATTGATGCTGGTATTGAAAGAATACCTGCGGAAGTTTGAATTGATGACCGTGCCATCCTGGTCGAAGTAACCTCCTGAGATATAATAATCTGTTTTATTATTATTGCCGGAAAAAGAAAGCGTATGACTGTTTTCCAATGCACTGCTGAAAATGGCTTTCTGCCAGTCAGTACCAGGGCCCAGCTTGGAAGGATCTGCGAATTCGGCTCTTCTTGTAATGTGGAAAAAATCAGCCAGGTTATTTTCAAAAGTTGCATACTGTGGGAGATTCATCATATTCAGGAATTTTCCCTGTGTCTGGCTTCCGATAAATCCGTCATAGGAGAGTCTGCCCTGTCCTGATCTTCCTTTTTTAGTAGTGATGATGATCACTCCGTTTGCTGCGCGGCTTCCGTAAATAGCGGTCGCAGAAGCATCTTTAAGAACATCCACTGTTTCAATATCATTGGGGTTCAATCCGGTAAGCACACTAAAACTTGTTTCCTGCGTGCTGGGAGAAATATTTACAGCCAGGCTGTTCGAACTGGCCTGCTGGGTGGCATTCCCATCAATGACTACTCCATCAATTACATACAGTGGTTCAGAACCGGTAAAGGAAGTGATACCACGTACCCTTACAGAAACAGCGGCACCCGGCGCTCCGGTATTTTGCGTGACTGTTACCCCGGATAATCTTCCCTGCATCATCTGATCGATATTGGGTTGTGGAAGGTCAGTAATATCCTTGGCATCGATAGAAGATATCGCGCCATTTACATCACCTCTTTTCTGGGTACCATAACCAATTACTACAACATCAGACAATTTGGTGGCTTTTACATCCAGGTTAACTGTGAGTGTCGTTCTGCCATTCAGGGATATTTCCTGGTTACGTGCGCCGAGGTATGAAACAATTAAAATCTCCGAACCGCCAGGAACATTGATTTTAAAAGTACCGCGGTCGTCGGTTGTAACTCCGGCCTTTCTGCCTTTAATAGTAATGCTGGCTCCGGAAAGAGGGTTATTGTTCTGGTCAGTTACAATGCCGGTAACTGTGCGGTCCTGGGCAAATAAAGCAGTTTGGAAAAAAAAGCAGATAGTTATTGAATAAACTATCCGAAGAAGTTTTTTCATATAGCAGTGCAGTTTAGTTAGTGAATCAGTAATTATCGTTCGAATCCAACCGGGAGATTAAATTCTAATACTAATGTAGGACTATTTATCAAAAATGTAACCGATTGCAATTATATGTGCATATATTTTTACTTTGTCCTTATTACACGTTGTGTAACCGATTGTACAAAAAGGAGAGGAATAATAACGTTTTTGATCATTAGTATTTCATGAGAAACTGTGGGCCACGTATTTAAATAATGATCAGATTCTCAATAATTAACGGAAGAAAAATAGCAGGCCCTTGTATTTTATTTAATTAAGAATTTCGGAATTCTTAATCTGGTATGATAATATTCGAATTGAATGAACGGCGGTTAACCCTGTCAAAATAATATGATAGATTGATAAAATAATATGACCTGCTTATCACTCTGAACGAAGGCTAATCACCGGCTTTGCTAACGCTGTTTTTATTGCCTGAAAACTGACTGTTAATAATGTAATTAAAAGGGAACCGAGGCCAGATGCAACAAAAATCCACCACGACAACTCTGTTCTGTATTGATATCCCAGCAACCACTTCTGCATAAAATAATAAGCAACTGGAGTTGCGATAAAACAGGATACAACTACCAATACCACAAAATCTCTGGATAATAATTGCCAGAGGTTTGAAACGGATGCTCCCAAAACCTTTCTGATACCAATTTCTTTGGTTCTTTGCTCGGCAACATAACTGGCTAAGCCGAATATGCCCAGACAACTGATAAAAATGGCGAGTACGGCAAAAATGGTGGCCAGCTTACTTATTTTTTGTTCGGTAGAAAATTTAAGGGCATATTCTTCGTCTGCAAATTTGTATTGAAAAGGTGCAGCCGGCGTGATTTTTTTGAAAATGGCTTCTATTTTAGACAGTGCATTATTTATACTAATATTCGCGTTTAATTTTACATTCATTTGCCCCAAATGATTCAGATTTTTTTGCAACCAGTAAAAACCCATTCTTACCGGCTCGTAGGGTGATTCGGCTACTATATCATCAACTACTCCGATGATCTGCCGTTTTGTTCCATTTCCTTCGGCGATAAATTCACCGACGGGGTTTTTAAATCCAAGGTATTTCGCTGCTGTTTCATTAATAATAACCGCCAACGAATCGGTACCAAAATCTTTTGAGTAATCCCTGCCCTGTAATATCTTCCATTGAACGGTTTTGCCGAAGTCTTCATTTATCCAGGTTACCGAAAACGTAGATTCGGATTCGGGATTCTTGCCTCTCCAGTTAAAATCTCCATAATTATCCCAAATATTAGTAATCGGGCTTGATGAAAAACCAATATCACTAACAAGGCCACTTGATAATAAAGCATCCCTGATTGCTGCTTTATTATCCCGGAAATTAGGGTCAAACATTTTAAACCATAGCAAGCTTTCTTTACTGTACCCAACCGGGCGGTTTTCAGCATATTTAATTTGCTGATATACAACAACTGTCCCGATAATCAACACAATCGAAACCGTAAATTGAATAACAACCAGGGCTTTGCGGGGATAAGATGTAAATTTCCCTAAACGAAGGGTCCCTTTTAATACTTTGATTGGCTGAAAAGAGGAAAGATAAAATGCAGGGTAAATTCCAGCCAACAATGCAGTGATAAATAAAAACAGCATACACAAAATCCAAAAATATAAATTGGAAACAGGCAGTACAATTCTTTTTTCGGTGAGTTCGTTAAATAGTGAAATAGAAATGATAGTCAGGAAAACTGCTAAAATAAAAGCTAAGAATACCGCCATGAAGGATTCGCTTAAAAATTGAAAAATTAATGAACTTCTTGAAGAACCAACAACTTTTCTAACGCCTACTTCCTTGCTTCTCTTTTCAGACCTTGCAGTACTCAGATTCATAAAATTGATGCAGGCCAGTAACAAAACAAAAATACCTGTTACAGCAAAAAGCCAAACATAGGTTATACGCCCTCCAACAGGATAGCCATTTTTGAATTCAGAATATAAATACCATTTTTCCATTGGATAAAGCCAGAGAACTTGATTGTATTTCTTAGCACCTTCTATAAAATTTGAAGGAGCATCTTTAAAATATAGCTTGCGAATCGCTGCATCTGCCTGAGCCAGACTTACATTATCCGCGGTTTGTATATAAATAAAATGAGAAGTATGTCCCCAGTCATCTTCATGAGCCCTGATATCCGGATTGTGGGCAATCAGGTTTTCATAATTTGCAAAAAACTGAATATCTCCAAGAATAGAATTTTGGGCAGGGTCTTCGTAAACACCGGTTACTTTCGTATCATAATAGTTATTCAATTTTATCGGTTGATTGATCGGGTTAGCGTTTCCAAAAAGGGCTTTTGCAGTGGATTCGGAAATAATAATACTTTGTTGGTCTTTTAAGCTTTCCCTGCTACCCATCAGCATTTTTAATGAAAACATATCGATAATACCATTTTCTATAAACTCGCCTTTTTTCGTCACGGTGTTATTGCCAATTTTTAAATCGAAATCCCTTTCTCCCTGTGTTTTTACTACATGTTTAAA
>DATHNR010000249.1:0-2341 GCA_035485835.1 Puia sp. | reverse complement strand
CCCAGACCCTGGAAAACCATATTTCCATCCAGATCAACCTGGTAACCGGGCGCAGCTGGTGCTGAACCGCTTACTCCCGCAGCGGTTCCATAAACACCACCTGCACCTGCGGTTGTAATCAAGGACTGATTATAAATCTTGGTTGCTTCAGGATTATCACTATAAACAATAATGCTCAGAATATCCCCTTTTCGGATTATGGGTTCAACAGGATTGATCTGACTAAGTTTTGCAGTATCAAATGGCCCGTGTATATAAAGTAAGCCCTTTGTGGTTCCACATGAACTCATACTGTGCATGATCCATAATCCAAGAATAGGAATCAGAAAATTTTTCATCAAAGAGATACGATGCATGTTTAGTGTGTAAGGGATGACAAATTCTTTTTATCTATCGAAGCGATAAGACTATAGCCAATACTTTCGATCACAACTTTTACGCGGTTACCTTCCACCTTTATAACCTTGGCCTCATGATCCATAAATAATCCCTGGCGGATGGTTACCCTGCTGTCTTCTTTCAACTGAATGGGTTCGGCCAGCACATTCTCGTGCTCATTCAAAAACTTCCGGATGGTCTCGATCTCCTTTGCCGGAATAATGGCCGGTTTACCCTGCCAGTATACAAAATTCATTACCCCCGCGGTCATGCGCACTTTTGTGCGTTCCTCCTCATTCACTTTTGCGAACACATAAGACTTAAACAGCGGCTCTTCCACCGTTTTCATCCGGTCGCTCCATTTCTTGCGAACCTTATTCAGAGGGCAGTAGGATTCGATTTTCTTTTCAGAGAGTAAGGAATGCACTTTCTTCTCCCAGCGGGGCTTGGTGTAAATAGCATACCAGTGGGATATTAACGCCGACAAGGTAAATTCATTTTAAATAAAATCCGAAAATGCATAATTCAGCGCAGAGCTTCGCCTTCTCAGTCACAGTCTTTTTTGCAACCGGTTAATTTTCAGAGCAATAACAAATTCGCCACCACTACTACAAATCCTGTTCCCTGCATCAAAAGCAAAAGGTGCAGATAGCCATCAACGATGACTTTCTGCACCCATTCAAATATTTTCTAATTCCAGATTTGTAGAATACGCCAGACTATGAATCACAGGATTGATTAATTAAGCGCAAGCTAATCTTAGTTCATTGAATTTCATCTTTTTATCTTAAATGCCCAACCACATTCAATGAAAAAATGCCGCGTTTGCAAATATAGTTGATTTTCAGTCTTACAAATTTCGATTAATCGGTATAAGATTCATAAGAATGACCTGTAATTCCGGCTATAAAGCGCTGTATTTCAATGATTCAGAAGAATGAATGTCTCAGAAGAGGCTGGCCTGGGCTCCGGGCCTGCGGAACTGGCTGCAATCCAGCTCCCATCGTTCAGCATTCAATCCATAGATTTTCCCGTATTTTTTGTACTGCTGGTTCACCAGTTCGGCGATATTTCCTTCACCCCGCATCCTCACACCCCATCGGGAATCGTTCACCTTGCCATCATGAGAGTTTTCGATCAAATGCCAGACCTTATCAGCCCGGTCCGGGTAATTTTTAAATAACCAGTCATGAAAAAGAAGTTTAATAGCTCCATTCAGACGGATAAAAGTATAGGCTGAAAAGGTGGCTCCGTTTTCAGTGGCTTCTTTCATGATGCGTTGCATTTCATGTTCATTCAGTCCCGGTATCATGGGACCAAGCATCACACCCGCCCTTACGCCTGCCTGGCTCAGTTCATAGATCGTTCTTAAACGCTGTTTCGCGGTTGTTGTCCTGGGTTCCATTTTTTGTCGCAGGTCCTCATTGAATGAAGTAATCGAAACCAGTACGGATACCAGTTTTTTTTTCGCCATTTCCTGGAGCAGGTCTTTGTCACGCAGCATGCCTGCATTTTTCGTGATCATTCCAACAGGCTGATTGAATTCGTTGCATACTTCCAGCAGACCCCGTGTGAGTTTATATTTTTTTTCTGCAGGCTGATAACAATCTGTGTTACCACTTATGCTGATGGGCACGCATTCCCATTTGGGATTCATCAGAAATTTCCTGAGTAGTTTAGGCGCATTTTTTTTTACGATGATCTTGCTTTCGAAATCAGTACCCGCGCTGTAACCCCAGTATTCATGCGTGTTTCGCGCATAACAATAAATACAGCCGTGCTCGCATCCTGCGTATGGATTCATGCTATACCACATACCTACGTCCGGACTGTCTACTTTATTGACGATGGTTTTCGCTTCCTGTTCTATATACTGCGTAGGCGCATTGGTCTCCGTCCAGTCATCAACAGATTCGATATGTTCGCGCGTTTTTTCATCGCGCTGAAATTTGTTGCGCGTATT
>DATHNR010000248.1:0-2933 GCA_035485835.1 Puia sp. | reverse complement strand
ATTCCAGCCATAGGGAACAAGTTTACCCCAGATTTCTCTTCCTTTTACAGAAGGCCGGGAATAATTCACTGAGATGGAGGAAATGCCAATAATTTGAGAAACATTTGCTGCAGGACTGGGTTCACGGGGAATAAATGCCTGCTGTGCCTGAACTCCAAGACTGGAACAAAGAATGCCAATGAAGACTGCAATACGGGTAAAAGTATGCTTAATCATAAATGAACGGTTTTGAAAGTGAAGCAATAGTATTAAGATAAGTTATTGCCATGCCCGTACACCGGATTACTAGGTTAACGGCTTTACAACGTTTTAAAAGGTTAACAGATATGGGTTAACCCTTCTATTTAAAAGCCATATAAATGCATGCTGCTATTAACCCTCCAAGAATAGGTCCTGCAACAGGAATCCAGGAATAATCCCAATCGCTATTTCTTTTATCTTTTATCGGAAGAAGAAAATGCATAATTCGTGGACCAAGATCTCTTGCAGGATTAATCGCATATCCTGTAGTACCACCAAGTGACAAACCAATGGCCCATACCAAAAAAGCTACTGGTAAGGCTCCGATAGACCCCAGACCAATTTTTGTTTTGCTATCCGTTATTTCTGCACCGGTAATATAAAAAACAACGAATACCAACACAAAGGTTCCGACTATTTCACTGAACAGATTGGCTAAGTTATTCCTGATAGCAGGCTCCGTAGAAAATGCTGCAAGTTTTAATCCGGGATCTTTTGTTCGGTTGAAGTGATCGTAATAAACCAGCCAGACAAGCAACTGACCTGTCATGGCACCCAGCATTTGAGCCGTTATATATGGAAGTACAGAAGACCAGTCAAGTTTCCCAGCCACTGCCATAGCCAGTGTTACAGCAGGATTCAAATGTGCTCCGCTATATGGATTTGCAATTACTATACCTGCATAAACAGCCAGTGCCCATCCGGTTGTTATAACAATCCATCCGCCGTTATGTCCCTTGGTATCTGTTAATACAACGTTGGCAACTACCCCATTGCCTAACAGGATAAGCGTGCCTGTGCCCATAAATTCAGCCAGAAAAGGGGTCATATATTTTATTTTATTTTTTACTCCAGTCCTGGGCAGTACGGACAGCCTTTTTCCATGAATCCTTACCAGCCTGCATTATAGCTGGTGAAGCTGCCGGTAAAAATTCCTTTTCAGATTTCCACCATTTAGAAATTTCAGCACTGTCTTTCCAGAATCCAACAGCAAGACCGGCTAAATAAGCTGCACCCAGCGCTGTTGTTTCTGTAATCTGCGGGCGAATTACTTTACAATGGAGAAGGTCAGCCTGAAATTGCATGAGCAGATTATTCGCAGTTGCGCCGCCATCAACTCTCAATTCTTTAATCAAAATCCCGGCATCTGCTTCCATTGCTTTCAAAACGTCCATCGTCTGATAAGCGATGGATTCCACAGCAGCGCGTGCTATATGTGCTGCCCGTGTACCCCGGGTGATACCGACTATTGTTCCTCTCGCATCAGGATTCCAATAAGGTGCCCCGAGTCCGGCAAATGCCGGTACAAAACAAACACCATTCGTATCTTCTACCTGCATTGCCAGGGTTTCTATTTCGGATGAACTTTTGATAATACCTAACCCGTCGCGCAACCATTGTACTACAGCGCCGGCAATAAAAATACTACCCTCAAATGCATATTGAATGCGACCGTTAATTTTCCATGCAACTGTTGTAAGCAGATTATTTTTTGATTCAACGAAATGATCCCCGATATTCATTAGCATAAAACAACCCGTTCCGTAAGTATTTTTTACCATTCCTTTTTCAAGACACATTTGTCCAAATAGCGCTGCGTGCTGATCACCTGCGATTCCTGCAATTGGGATTTTCTCCGAAAAAATACTATAATCAGTTTCTCCATATATTTCACTCGATTCCTTTACTTCAGGCAACATGCTTTCGGGAATTTCCATGATCTGCAATAATTCTTTATCCCATTTTTGATCCTTTATATTATACAACATGGTACGTGAAGCATTTGTAATATCGGTAGCATGCACCTGACCATGTGTGAATTTCCAAACCAGCCATGAATCAACTGTACCAAAGGCCAGCTTACCATCCAGAGCTTTTTTTCTGGCACCCTGCACATTATCGAGAATCCAGCGAATCTTGGATCCTGAAAAATAAGCGTCGATCACCAGTCCTGTTTTTGATCGAATTTTTTCTGACAATCCGGATTGCTTCAGGAACTCACAAAATGGAGCTGTTCTTCTGTCCTGCCATACAATAGCATTATACACCGGCTCACCAGTTTCTTTGTCCCAGACTATCGTCGTTTCACGCTGATTGGTAATCCCGATAGCAGCAATTTCTGAAACAGATACTCCTAATTTCAACCTCGCTTCTGCCGCTACACTGGCTTGTGAAGACCAGATTTCAAGTGGATCGTGTTCAACCCATCCTGGCTGGGGAAATATTTGAGTGAATTCTTTTTGTGCTAAGGATTGTATTTGACCGGAGTGGTCGAAAAGAATTGCCCGCGAACTCGTTGTTCCCTGATCTAATGCTAGGATGTATTTTTTCATATGTTAAAGCGTTAGGCGTAAAGCGTAAGGCGTAAAGCGTAAGGCATAAGGCTAAAGGCTAAAGGCATAAGGCTGAAGGCGCAAAGCACATGGCGAAAATTTAGGTCTTAATACTTAAATCCAGATATACAATGTAAATTATTAATAACTGATAAACCTTATGCCTTTAGCCTTTAGCCTTATGCCTTACGCTTTACGCCTTACGCTTTACGCCTTACGCCTTCAGCCTAAAATATAGTTTTTAGCAACGCCTAAAGCCTAAAACTTTTTTGACGGTCATCCGTTCCCGCACCTGCGGGATCATCCGTCATCGAAAACGAAATTGTTATATGAAGAAATATATTCTCGCATTAGATCAGG
>DATHNR010000247.1:0-3631 GCA_035485835.1 Puia sp. | reverse complement strand
GTGATTTTTTCTCAGTTCAAGAAAATCGAAAACATCTGCATGCCAGGGTTCCAGATAAATAGCAAAAGCGCCCTTGCGTTTGCCACCACCCTGGTCAACATATCGTGCAGTATCATTAAAAACCCGCAGCATAGGAATGATCCCGTTGCTGGTTCCGTTTGTTCCGCCGATATAACTACCGGTTGCACGAATATTATGAATAGCGAGTCCGATTCCACCGGCACTTTGAGAAATTTTAGCTGTTTGTTTTAGTGTATCGTAGATTCCGTCGATGCTGTCCTCTTTCATGGTAAGCAGAAAACAGGAAGACATTTGAGGCTTGGGTGTTCCCGCATTAAATAAAGTGGGCGTAGCATGTGTGAACCAGCGCTCACTCATCAGGTGATAGGTTTTGATGGCGCTTTCCAGATCATTTTTATGAATGCCTACGGAAACGCGCATGTACATATGCTGGGGACGTTCAGCAATCCTGCCATTAATTTTCAGGAGATAAGATTTTTCCAGTGTCTTAAATCCAAAAAAATCAAAACCATAGTCACGGTCATACATAATGGTGCTATCAAGTAAATCCGCATTTTCATTAATAATTTCCATCACGTCATCTGCGATCAGCGGCATTTTTTTTTCAGTAACCGGATGAACATAGCCATGAAGATTCCGCATGGTTTGTGAAAAACTTTTCGTTGTATTCTTATGCAGGTTACTCACAGCAATCCTTGAGGCAAGCACGGCATAATCCGGATGTTTGGTTGTAAGTGAAGCTGCAGTTTCTGCAGCCAGATTATCGAGTTCTGTCGTGGGCACAAGATCATATATGCCTTCGATAGCTTTTTTCGCCACTTCATAGATATCAACGATCGGGCTCAGTCCATAGGATAGTTTCTGTATACGGGCTGTTACCTTATCAAATTTTACAGATTCTTTTTTACCGTCTCTTTTTATAACAAACATGATACTGATTTTATGAATTAAAAATCTTCTTCCAATGAAAAACTTTGCGCTTCTTTGTTAGACAACAGACCAGCTTTTTGATAATCGCCCACTCTCTTTTCAAAGAAATTGGTTTTCCCCTGCAGGGAAATCATTTCCATGAAATCAAATGGATTTGAATTATTATATATTTTAGGATATCCCAGTTCATTCATCCACCGGTCTGCAACAAATTCGATGTATTGTTTCATCAGGTCGGCATTCATACCAATCAGTTTAACAGGCAGCGCGTCGGTAATAAATTCCTTTTCTATTTCCACCGCATCACTGATGATGGCTTTCACTGCTTCGTGAGATAGCCTGTTGGAGAGCATGCCATAAAGCAGACAGGCAAATTCGCAGTGCAGTCCTTCGTCACGGCTGATGAGTTCATTACTGAATGTGAGTCCCGGCATCAGTCCTCTTTTTTTCAGCCAGAAAATGGAACAGAAACTACCGCTGAAGAATATTCCCTCCACCGCTGCAAATGCAACCAATCTTTCAGCGAATGTGCCATTCTGAATCCAGCGAAGTGCCCATTCTGCTTTTTTCTTAACTGCCGGTACCGTTTCAATGGCATGGAAGAGCCGGTCTTTTTCCCTGGGATCTTTTATATAACTGTCGATCAGTAATGCGTACGTTTCAGCATGAATATTTTCCATCATGATCTGGAATCCGTAAAAACACCGGGCTTCCGGAAGCTGGGTTTCACTCATGAAATTGACAGCCAGGTTTTCATTTACTATACCGTCACTCGCTGCAAAAAATGCCAGCACATGGCTGATGAAATGGCGCTCTCCATCATTTAGCGAAGCCCAATCTTTCATGTCCCCACTCAGATCAATTTCTTCGGCAGTCCAGAAACTGGCTTCATGTTTTTTATACATTTCCCATATCCTGGGATAATTGATGGGAAGTATCACAAAGCGGTCCTTGTTCTCTCTGAGCAATAATTCATCTTCTGGCATAGCAGTAATTTTATAAATTAATAAATCCGGCTGCGAAGAAGGGATTACAATTCTCTTTAGAATCTTAAGTCTTCTATGCGGCACCTTATTCGGGAAGGTTCCATATATATACCGTCATCGGCAGGTCTCCTGGCTTGTAACCACTTTTTTCTTCCTTCTCGTCCCGCAGTTGCGGGGCAATGGAATGAGATTGAAAAAGTTTCCTGTTACTTACAGTTGCCCGTCAGCCCGGGATTTGCACCCGGTTCCCTTTTAATAGCGCCAGAAGAAAAGCCTGACGCTAACCGCAACGAGTATGTTAACGAACTATACAATACTACAAAGCTTATCGGATTACCAAATAAATTTTAAGTCACATTGTGTGAATATCTCCTGGAAAGTAAAGCTGGCAAGCAATTGCGGATTGGAAGATTATTAATTATCGTGACTGAATACTTTTCTTGCATATAGTGCATGAACATGCCTTGCATTTTCTCCCTCCGTTTTTTCAATGACTCCAATTTGCTCAGGAGAAGCTTCAAGAATATATTTTTTCACAATCCAATCAACAGTTTCCGAAAAAGGATACGTGGTGAGAGATCCCTTGTAATAATAGAATCCGGCCACCTCGTTTTTCGGGATGGCATTGAGCAAATCTTCAAAATTGACTGTACCCGGAGCAAGGGTATCCTTGCCTTGTTCCGGAGGAATTACATTTAAAAATTCTTTAATGAATTTGTTTTCACGACCCATTTTGAAAAGAAGTCCTATAACAAGATATTGGGGTTTAATTTGTTCATTTGAATCCTCCAGCACGTTCACGATATGCATCTCCATTGGAAAAGTCATCCCATCAATCATATGTTCTGAAGGTGTATGAAAATGGAATTGAAGGGAAGAATAAGTTTTACCACCTGCAATTGTGGTGCTTCCCTGTTTAAAATCAAGCTGAATGGTATATCCCAGGTTTTCGATTAAGATGATACCAGTATTGAATTTTATAGCAAAAGTCTGATTCCTGTCTTTTAATGCACTATCTGATAAAATATTGATTGGAGATTGAGCCAGACCATCATCATACCTCGGCAATGCGTAACCCTGGTTTATTTGGGTCATTGCATCCGGGGCTTCTGATTTTATCATGTTACCTCCTATGAGTGAATCTTTTTGAAATCTTGCTTTTTCCGCACTATCTATTTGATTTTCACTATTTTTTGGAAGTCTGCAGGACAGGGAGAAAAGCGTAATAACCATGAAAGCATGGCAAACGTATTTCATTAATATTTGTTAATAAGGGTTAAAACATTTAAGTTAAAATAAATATATCATAAATCAATTAACAATCGACGAACATCATTGGCGAAGATGTTGGTCCTGGGGATCAGAGGAGCGGTCATTGGAGAATATCCTGCATTTACAATAGAATATAGCAGGATTCTTCTTAGTAAAGGCAGTCTTGCCAATGCGGGCACACCGTCAGTTGTTTCGAAAGAAACGGGAAAACTGGTATTCAACTGGACTGACAATAGCGGAATTTATCAGACTCTCAGTTCTGACGGCGCTTTTGTCGCAGTCTATCTTGAGGAATTGAATCACTGGGTCTACCAGGGAAATATCGCCATGAGAAATTCCGGTACCTGCACATTGGAAGTAGCTTCCTTTAAAGGAAAACCTGTTCAGTCATACATCGGATTTATGTCTGCAGACTGGAACAG
>DATHNR010000246.1:0-5925 GCA_035485835.1 Puia sp. | reverse complement strand
ATCGCGGAGGGTGGCTTGTTTGTCCATACAGAACAGGAAGGAAAGAATACTTCCGTGTCAATAGAAACGAAAGTAGTTAATCAGTATCGGGCTGAATCCAATTGCAGTGTTTATTCGATAATTATGGATCGCGAGGGAAAGAAAATTGCCCAGTCAAAAGAACAACCTCTTTCTTTAACTGCCAATGGAGAAGTAATAGTAAAACAAAAATTAATTCTTGCAGATCCAAGGATATGGTCTCTGGATGATCCTTATTTATACCACGTGAAATCTGTGATTTTATATGGCGGCAAGCCAGTGGATGATGTAGAACAACGATTTGGTATTCGTACACTTCGTTTTGATGCAGCAGAGGGATTTTTTCTAAACGGTAAACATGTAAAAATATATGGCACCAATAACCATCAGGATCATGCCGGAATAGGGAGCGCCATGCCGGAATACATGCAGTATTACCGTGTAAGACTTTTAAAAAATATGGGTGTCAATTCCTGCCGCACCAGTCATAATCCTCCCACTCCTGCATTTCTCAATGCCTGTGACAGCCTGGGCATGCTGGTGCTGGATGAGAACCGCTCATTGAACAGCAGTACAGAAAATATGAGTCAGTTTGAAAGATTGATCCTGCGCGATCGAAATCACCCCAGCGTATTTATGTGGTCGATTGGAAATGAAGAGGGCTGGATACAAACCAATGTTAATGGAAAACTCATAGCAGAAACATTCCTTACAAAACAAAAAGAGCTGGATCCCTCACGTACAAGCACATACGCAGCTGATGTACCGAATATTTTCACTGGCGTGAATGAAGTGATACCCATCAGGGGATTTAATTACCGGCAGTACGCAGTGGCAGATTATCACCATGATCATCCCATGCAGCCAATCGTGGGTACGGAAATGGGAAGTACAGTTACAACAAGAGGTATATATGAAAAGGACAGTATCAGGGGATACCTGCCCGATGAAGATTTGACCGCTCCCTGGTGGGCAAGTACAGCAGAACTTTGGTGGAAACTTGCGGCGGAAAATCCATACTGGATGGGCGGATTCATCTGGACAGGTTTTGATTATCGTGGAGAACCCACTCCTTTTCACTGGCCAAATATCAATTCACATTTCGGTGTCATGGATATGTGCGGCTTTCCAAAAAACATTTATTATTATTATCAGTCATGGTGGACAGATAAAGATATACTGCATATTTCTCCTAACTGGAACTGGAAAAATAAAAGGGGCCAGCCCATCGATGTATGGGTAAATTCGAATGCTGACAATGTAGAATTATTTTTGAATGGAAAAAGTCTGGGTAAAAAAGATATGCCCCGTAATAGTCATTTAAACTGGTCAGTCAATTATGAACCGGGTATATTATCTGCGGTCGCCTATAAAAAAGGGAAAAAATTAACAGCAAAAGTGGAAACAACCGGTTTGCCTGAAGAAGTGGTACTCACACCTTATAAAACGACCATGCTTGCCGACGGGAAAGATATATCTGTGATCAATATCAGTGTTGTAGACAGAGAAGGCCGCGAAGTTCCTGATGCAGATAATATGATCAAATTTTATATTTCGGGAAATGGTAAAATAATCGGTGTCGGCAATGGAGATCCCAGCAGTCATGAACCTGATAAATGCACCGATGGAGCCTGGCAAAGAAGTCTCTTCAATGGTAAATGCCAGGTGCTGGTTCAATCGGACAAAAAAAGCGGGTCTATAAAATTTGAAGCACGGGCTGCGGGCTTGTGGACGGGTTCAACAGATATCATTACTGTTTCACCTTCCAGTGTTGCATCAATCAGTTTAGACAAAAATTATGAATTAAAAGGGGAAGCATCCAAACCCAGACAGGCAACAAATATGCTGGGTGCCGATATTTCCTTTTTACCCCAGCTCGAAGATCGTGGAATGAAATTTTCTGATAGCGGGGTTCAGAAAGATCCCATCCTCATTTTAAAGAATCATGGTTTTAATTATGTGCGACTCAGAATTTTTAATGACCCATCAACAGACAGTGGTTATTCACCCCATAAAGGTTTTTGCGATCTGGAACATACCAAACAAATGGCAAAAAGAGTGAAAGCAGCAAACATGAAACTACTGCTCGATTTTCATTACAGTGATTACTGGGCCGATCCGGGTAAACAATTTAAACCTGCAGCCTGGTGCAATTTATCATTTGACGAATTAAAAAAGGCTCTCTATGATTATACTAAAAAAGTAATGCAGGAATTAAAGGAACAGGGTACAGAACCTGATATGGTGCAGGTTGGAAATGAAATCAATCATGGGATGGTTTGGCCGGAAGGTAATATCAGTCACCCTGATAGTCTTGCCCAGCTTATTTCTGCAGGAATTTCTGCTGTAAAATCAGTAGATCCAACTGTAGTGATCATGCTTCATATTGCTTTAGGCGGCCAGCATGATGAATCGGTATTCTTTATCAATCAAATGCTGGCAAGATCAGTGGCATTTGATGTGATTGGATTTTCCTACTATCCTAAATGGCATGGCAGTCTTGATGATCTCAGAGATAATTTAAATGATATTATAAGATTATATAAAAAAGATGTCATAGTTGTAGAATATTCAGCTAAAAAGGAAGAGGTAAATAAAATTGTTTTTGAATTACCTGGCGGAAGAGGAAAAGGAACCTGTATCTGGGAACCTATCAGTACCTGGGAATCGGTTTTTGACAGGGATGGCAAATCGAATGATTTTATGAAGATATATGATCAGATAAATAAGCAATTCATTTCGGGAGACCGGTTAATTTCTCCCTGAATCCAAAAATAAACAGGATTGAAACGACTGCTGAGAACAACAAAGGAATTATCCAGAAACGCTGCCAGTTATTTAAAGTGATGCCATCGGCCATAATGCTATTGAAGATTCCGCCGGCAGCAAGGGTTCCCAAACCCTGCCCTACTCCATAAGATACAATTACGAACAAACCCTGTGCCTGGGCGCGGATATCAGGGGTGGCTTTTTTATCGATATAAATTTGCCCTGCGACATACACAAAATCATAGCAACAGCCATGTAATAAAATTCCAGCCGTGATCATCCAGCCAATTGCACCGGGTGCGGCTAAAGCAAATAATGCATAACGGGTAGCCCATGCCAGCATACCAGTAAGCAATACCCATTTGATTCCGAAACGTGCAAAGAACAATGGCAATACGAGCAAAAAAATAATCTCAGACATTTGACCGAACGTCATTTTGAACGCAGGGTTGGCAATACCGGCCGATTGAAGAAAAACAGGGACATAAGAAAAATAAGCGGCAAAGGGTAAGCTGATAAGCAGCAGACTAATAATGAAAATAATAAAAGACCTTGATTTCAGTTTTGCAAATGCATCTGCACCGATCACATCCCTGAAAGATATTTTCTTTACAGAACCGGAAGGTGTAATATTCGGAAGCGTAAAACTATAAAATCCCATCAGCACACCTCCTATCCCTGAAATACGCATAGGCATAGCTGTTGTATCACCTTTCAGGATTTTACTTACCAGGATTCCTGCGGTTATCCATCCCAGTGTTCCAAATAATCGAATAAGAGGAAATTGTTTTTCCCGGTTATCCAATATATGAAATGCCGTAGCCGCCGCGAGATTGACTGTTGGCATATAACAGAGCATATGCAGCAAAAGGAATCCAAGAAATAAAGGAGTTGAAATAAGACTCCCTTCAGCAAAAAATGGCGCAGAAAAAACAAATATCCCGCTCAAAATATGCATGATTCCCAGTACTTTCTGTACAGGGAAAAAACGATCGGCTATCATGCCCAGGAAAAATGGAGAAATGATCGCACCAATGGCGCTCGTCATATAGGCTAGATATATCACATTCGCCATGCCATGACTCTTCATGTAGTTTCCGCCAGTTGCATACCACGCGCCCCAGATAAAAAATTGCAAAAACATCATAATGCTAAGGCGGCTCTTCGGGTATCGAAGCATGGGCAGTTGGGTGGTGGGTTAAATAGTCTATGCCAACACGGCCTGCTGTACGAGTTGTTTCATATACTGAAGCGAAATACGAGTGGCAAGATCAACCTCTTCTATTCCTGCGAGCTGGTGATTTTTAATTACGGGTAAGCAATATTCAGAGGTGAGGTAACCTTTATAGCCAGAATGATAAAGCGCTTCAATGAATGCCTGGTAATTGATAAGGTCTCCGCTGGACGGAGAAGGATCCTGAATAATTTCACCATTTTTCTTCTGGCTGAAATTCCATGCTCCATAATGAGAGTGAACAATATGTCCTCCGCATTTTTCGACCGCCTCCCGAATATATTCATCGCTCTGACGTTCATAAAATAAAGGCGCATCAATACATAGCTCAACATTTTTTCTATCTATTTCCTGCATCATAGTCAGTGTATCCTCATAACCTTTTGTCAATACAGGTGCATGATTCTGTAATGCTAATGTAATGCCCATATCAGCTGCCATACCAGCTACTTCACGTATACCTTCCACGCAATGATTCCACCTGCGGAGTTCGGCGGGCCATAGTCGTTTATAATAATTCCCTCTTTCAAATTGTCCATATAATGCAATATCTTCTTCGTCATTGATCAGTCCCGGCCAGGCAGCAAAAACCTTCACCAGGTCTACGCCCAGGTCTTTGGCCAATTCCAGTACCATTCGCATCATAGCCAGATTATTTTCCCGTTCTTCCATATGCCTGCCGGCAAAATTAGACATGCTTTCGACTGCACAGAGCACGATGTCTTCATCAGCAGCCAGTTTCTTTATTCGATTCCGGTCAGCCTTGGTTAAATCGAGTGGCGAAGCAACCGGGCGCTTGGTTTCAATTGCCAGTGCGTCGAAACCAAATTCTTTGGCGCGATGAATTTGTTGGTCAAGTGTCAAGGCCTGTCCCTTGTAAAACAATCCACCATACGTGACGGTTAATAATGCAAATTTCATATAGCCAGGTTTTACTTGTTAGTTAGTGTAAGATAATTATTTTTTTGCAGAGGAACTATCATTCATTTTACTATCCAGGCTCCCGATGAATTCTATAATATCCTTACGCTCTTTTTCTGTAAGATCAAGTTTGTCAAATGGCAGTGTCTGATTTTCAATCTTAATACCAGCTCCTGTCCCACCGCCCTTATTGTAAAAATCCAAAACCTGATCTAAATTATTGAATACGCCGTTATGCATATATGGCGCTGTTCGAGCAGCATTTCGTACAGTTGGAATTTTAAATGCATGCCTGAACGATTCAACATGTATTATATTATACCTTCCCATGTCCGGATCAATAATCTGAGCCGATATCGTTTCAGGAACCCCGATCACTTCGGCTTCCATTTTTTGAAATGCCGGCGGAAGGGTTCCGTTAAACAATGGCATGAAATGGCATGTAGCACATTTTGCCTTACCCATAAACAGGTTGAACCCATTGATCTCATTTGCATCCAAAGCTGTTGTATCGCCCCGCATATAATAATCGAACCGGCTATTTAGTAAAACAAGGCTTCGGATATAGGAGCCAATAGCATTCATGACTTCAAATGTGTCAATGCTGTTTTTATCCTCATTAGGAAAGGCAGCTAAAAACATTTGCCTGTATTTTTTATCATTCCAAAGACGCTTCACAGACAATGACATGGAACCATGCATCTCTTTTTCACTTTGCACAACACTGTGCGACTGTTCCTCAAGTGAATTGACGCGTAAATCATAAAATAAGGCTGGCTGAAGAGCCGCATTGATTAAAGTCGGAGTATTTCTTCCCAGTAGTTCAGTCTTCCCAATGATAGTGTTTTTAGCCAGTCCGTCTGTAAATGCTTTTTCGGGTTGGTGGCAGGATTGGCAGCTTCTCGTTCCGCTTCCGGATAATACCGGATCTGAAAATAATAATTTACCCAGTGCTATTTTTTCATTGCTTATAAATGAAGAAT
>DATHNR010000245.1:0-6468 GCA_035485835.1 Puia sp. | reverse complement strand
CCTTTGTTCAGCAGATTAAACGATCCTGTCTGGCAGTAGGAGGAGCAGTCATATGGGCAGGCATTTGGTATATCCTGTTCTCTTTCGCAACCACGCAGGGGATTGCAATGCTATGCCAGTTTATGGCTAGTTTAGGAGCTTCCAATGTCCTCACCCTTTCGATTGGACTCGCCCAGGAACTTACTCCCGAGAATATGCGTGCACGAATTGTAAGTGCATTTATGATGATCATTTTCGGATTGCAGCCTGTCGCATCCTTCCTTGTCGGTAAGAGTGCCGATATATTTGGAATCAGCAGGATGATGTGGGTTAATGGTTCTTTGATGGTATTATTTTCAACTCTACTGTTGGTAATTCCCCGGCTTTACAGTCTGAAGACTACAATAAAAATCCCTGTAATCAGAAATCAGATTATAGGGTAATTCACATGAAGCCTTCAACCCTATGATAATGATCCGGTTCGATGATTTTTTAAGTCAAGAATATATATTATTCGGAATCTGAAACAATTCCAAAATTAAGTGGACCGCACTGGGTTCGAACCAGTGACCTCTGCCTTGTCGAGGCAGCGCTCTAAACCAACTGAGCTAGCGATCCAAATCAAGCTTAAAGCCTAAAGCTTAAAGCTTAAAACCATTTAAGAATTATAAATTTCCGTTTTCCAACTGATATAAAACAAATAAATTACAATTATTCAATTATCCATTCTGCGTTTGACTTTCCGCCTTACGCCTTACGCCTTAAGCTTTAAGCGTTAGGCTTTATGCTTTAAGCTTTCCCTTCTCGTTATTTCTTTATTTATCAATGCAAGCTCTCTACCGGTTTGTCCGCTGAGTGAACTGTTTTCTTCTGCTCGGCGCATCAGGTAGGGAACAACGTCTTCAATCGGACCAAAAGGAAGGTATTTGCTCACAGAGCATCCGGCTTTCGCAAGATTAAAAGTTATATTATCGCTCATACCATAGAGCTGTGAGAAATGAATATGGGGATGCGAAAATGAAAGTCCTTTTTCGCGCAGTAATTCCGTCGCACGCAGATTGCTGAAATCATTATGAGAAGCAACGATAGATGCAATATTTTCAATATGATCGATGCAAAAAGCAACCCCCGCATTGTAGTCCCCGTCCGTAGCTTCCTTGTCAGGTTGTATCGGTGATGGATATTGTTTTTCCTGTGCTCTGGCTCTTTCTTTTTCCATATAAGCGCCACGAACAAGTTTTACACCGAGCACAAAATCCTTTAATCTGGCTGCCTCGAGCATATCTTTCAAAAAAGAAAGCCTGTCGTGACGGTAAAGCTGAACGGTGTTATAAACAGTAACATTTTCCTTGTTGAATTTCTGCATCATCTGGATGCTCAGCACATCCACCGGATCCTGTATCCAGGTTTCTTCTGCATCAACCAGTACACCGACATTTTTTGCTGAAGCCTGTACACATATTTTTTGCATACGGTTACATACGCGTTCCCATTCTGCTGATTCTTCTTCAGTGAAACCCGCAAGAGCAGCAGTATAGCGCTTCATAAGCGGCCCGGGACTTAAATCAAGAGAATGATCCAGTTTCTCAAGAAGTTCAAACCTCGCGAAGCCTGTAACCTTTATACTGATAAATGGAATATTTGGCTGAGATGCCGCATAATTTATAACACGGATGAACTCATTACAGGCCTGATCAAATCCTGTTTCTCCATTGTTTCCACCTTCCACACCATAATCCAGTATGGCCTGAACATTATAGGCTGATAATTTTCTTGCAACAGTCGCTGTTTGTTCCAGCGTTTCTCCACCTACAAACTGTGAAAAAATGGTCTTTCTGATCAATCTTTTTATTGGCAATTTAAAACGGATAGCCAGGGGTGTCAGTTTTGTACCTAACCTGACAAGGAAAGAGGAGCCCATGCTTTTAAAAAGAAATCTTGCTTTTTTGAGTTCTGCATCCGACTTATAAGCAAATGCATTTTCTGTGTTCTCGAAAGAAACGGGGTAATCCATCATAAAAATCCGGCTGAAGCAAATGTAATAGAAAAAGTTTAAGGCTTAAAGCCCAAAGCTCAAAGCCTAAAGCCCAAAACTTCTTTAGGCGAAAGCCTATAACTAATTTTTGAATTCGAAAATGTAATAGTATTCTGTGTGACTGTTTAAAAAAATCAACGATCTAAAAAGAGGTTTTCGGCTTTTAGCTTTAGGCTTTAGGCTTAATAATGTAATTTCGGCCAGCCCATGAAGATTCTGCAAACCAGGATTTATAAACTTTCCATTCCCATGCATCCATTCAGGATCGCTACGGGTACGATGTATCATGCGCAAAATTTATTTATTCGGGTAGACACGAATGAAGGATTAACCGGTGTGGGCGAGTGTTCTGCATTTCCCATGATTGTTGGTGAAAGCCAGTCCACATGCTTTGAAATGGCAAAAGATTTTGCAAGACTCTGGAAAGGAAAAGAAGCCCTTGATATCGAAGAGCGGTTGAAGGATCTGGACGATTTCACAGCTTTCAATTCTACAGCCAAAAGTGCATTTGATATGGCACTTTACGATCTTGCGTCAAAAAAAGAAAATATTCCTCTTTATAAATTCCTGAAAGGAAATAAAAAAACTTTAGAAACAGACATTACCATTGGTATAGATGAACCGGAAGTCATGGCTGCCAAAGCATTGGATTTTAAAATGCGGGGGTTCCGTATTCTGAAGATCAAACTGGGGAAGGATGGAAAAACAGACCTTCAACGAATAAAAATGATCCGCGATGCCGTGGGTAATTCCTTGCAGATACGGATCGATGCCAATCAGGGCTGGGATTTCGAAACAGCAAAAATAGTACTCAATCAGATGGCTATTCATGATATTGAATTTTGCGAACAACCCATGCGTAGCTGGAATGATCATTATCTGCCAGCGCTTCGTAAAGTATCACCCATAAAAATTATGGCAGATGAAAGTGTTTTCGATCATCATGATGCCAGGCGACTTATTCTTGCCGGCGCCTGCGATTATGTAAATATAAAATTCTCTAAATCCGGGGGCATCAGAGAAGCGATAAGAATAAACGAGGTTTGTGAATCGCATGGCATAGCTTGTATGATGGGAGGTATGCTGGAAAGCCGCCTGGCCTTGACAGCTTTCGCTCATTTTTCTTTATCACAAAAAAATATTAAGTTTTATGATATGGATACATCTCTGCTCGGACACCAGACAGATCCGGTAAAAGGTGGTGTGGAATTCAATGGATATCAACTGGAAGTCCCGGAGCTGCCAGGTATTGGTGCTGATATAGATGAAGAGTTTTTACAAACATGTGAGCAGGTTATTATTTAGCATATTTCCACCCACGGTCAACAGTCAACGATAAATATTTTGGAATAAAAAAATGTAAAATGGTTAAATCACCAAAAGACTCACAGGTCATCATGACAGAACTCGTTCTACCAAACGATACAAACGTATTTGGAAATTTGATGGGTGGCCGTCTCATGTACTGGATGGATATTGCTGCAGCGCTTTGCGCAGGAAAGCATTGTAATACACCGGTTGTAACCGCATCTGTTGATAATATTTCATTTGAAAATCCAATCAAACTTGGCAACGCGGTCCATATTCACGCAACCCTGAGCCGCGCTTTTACAACATCCATGGAAGTGCATATGAAAGTCTGGGGTGAAGATTTTATCAACCAGAAGAAATATAAGAGCAATGAAGCTTACTACACTTTTGTTTCACTCGATATGAATCGCTGCCCTATACCCGTTCCGGGAGTTCTGCCGGAAACAGAGGAAGAAATAAAACTATTCGATGGAGCTTTGCGCCGGCGGCAATTACGACTTATCCTGGGCGGAAAAATGAAACCGGAAGATGCGGAGGAACTGAGAGCACTTTTCTTTTAAACTTAAAGCGTAATCTGGCGGCGAGACCCGGGTGGCCAAACCAGAATTTTCCATGTCCTTATCATCCATACATGAAGTATCCCCGTAAAATAATTTTTATTCTTGACGGAATATTTCTGCTCGCTTTACTTTCTCATTCCATTTACCGTGACATACAACTCGAAAAGCAATATACGGTAGACCTGAGAAATCGGGTGGTTGGTGCCAGATTGCAAAAAGATGGAAAACTTCCTTATAATTATAAATTCCTACCGGCTGACGGACTCAGATATTTTGATTTCCAAAATTTAAATAACGATACTTCTGGAATCAGTAATATAACAGCAAGTCCGTTTTTCCATGAATTGCTTTTCCCTATTTGCAATTTGCAGGAGGCTACCATCTCGAAGATCTGGTTATGGCTTCAGTACTTTCTCCTGGCATGTATGATTTTTTTATTCAGTATCCTGGCCCGTGATACCAAAGAAAAATTACTGGTACTGAATTTGGGAATTATTTTTACAGCAACAGAAGCCTGGAAGAGTCTGATTAAATGTGGTCAGCTATACCTGGTTGTTGCATTCCTGATCTGTTGTATTATTACAGGACTCCTAAGTAATAAAAAATCAGGAACCATACTTGCAGCAATATGTGCAATAGCATTCGTGCTTACCCGCCCATTTGGAATGGTACTATTTATTCCATTCCTGGTAAGCTATAAGAAAAACTTAATCTTTCTCGCTGTGGCTTTTTCGGGATTGTTCATTTATGTACTATTTGTTTTGAACAACCCTTATGAAAAATCACTTTACCTGAATTATGTAAGCAGGATGAAAATGCATGCGCGGTTTCATCAGAATGCATTGACAAATCCTACTGGAATTCTAAAAGCCGGCATAATGTCTGCAAGAAGCTTTGAAGGAATCGATTTTGAAGAAGTGGACCGGCAGATATACGAACATCCAATTAAAGTATATTCAGAAAACGGAAATATATTTATACTGTACTATTATATTACACATAAAAAAATACCACTTACATGGCTATATCTTTTATCTTCCGTTATAATGCTACTGTTAACCATATTATTCTATTTGCATCAAAAAAAATATCCTTCTAAAGAAACACAAATTCTCTTATTTGGTTTTACACTATATATGATCGTTGAGCTGTTTAGTCCTATTACGCGTCATCAGTATAATACAGTTCAATGGTTTCCACTCGTCATGACTGGTATTTTGTTATTACCAGGGTGGAATAACAGGGTTTTTCTTCTTTTAGTTACGGGTCTTGTATTGAATATCGTCAATTTCTCCTGGCTGCCGATGCGCCATACACTGGGCGAATTCTGTTGGCTAACGGCAATGATCCTGCTTATATTTTCTTCACGCCTAAAGCAACTGGCATGAAAAAAGCTATTATCCTGGGTGCAGGTCCCGCTGGTCTCACAGCGGCGTATGAATTGCTGACACGAACGGATATTAAACCTGTGATTATTGAAATGGATAACCAGGTTGGCGGCCTTTCCAAAACAATCAACTACAAGGGAAATCTGATCGATATCGGTGGCCACAGGTTTTTTTCCAAATCAGAAAAAATAACAGACTGGTGGCTTAAGTTTCTTCCGCTGGCTGATATACCTGAAAATGATATACCAATAACTTATCATAACGAAACGATTGAATTGCACAAAAGGGATCTGACTTATCAAAATCAAGCCGGAAGAATGCTTGTACGTCCGCGTAAATCAAGGATTTATTTTGATCATTCTTTTTTCGATTACCCACTTTCCTTCAACCGCAAAACATTTCAGAATTTTGGAATGACCAAAATTACCAGGATTGCGCTTTCCTATTTTCGATCGAAAGTTCTTCCAATCAAAGATGAACAAACCCTGGAGCAGTTTTTTATCAACCGTTTCGGAAGAGAATTATACCGGACTTTCTTCAAGGGATATACTGAAAAAATATGGGGTGTTTCCTGCGATCATATTCCGGCAGACTGGGGCTATCAGCGCATCAAGGACCTGAATATTGGTAAGGCAATTATTCATTCCTTGAAATCAGTTTTTATATCAAATAAAAATATTCATCAACAAGGTGTAAGTACCAGTCTGATCGAGCAATTTCTTTATCCTGAAAGGGGTCCGGGGCAAATGTGGGAAACGGTTGCGCAAAAAGTCAGGGAACTGGGTGGTGAAATTCATTTAGGATATGAAGCTGAAAAAATAAGAGTCGAAAACAATCGAATAATATCTATTACATGCAGGAACCATGAAGATGGCGGTCTCATTGAGATGCCTGGTGATTATTTCTTTTCTACCATACCCGTTAAAAACCTGGTAGCATCCCTGGTCAATATCGAAGTTCCTGCCCGCGTAAATGAAATTGCATCCCGCTTAGCATATCGGGATTTTATTATGGTAGGACTTCTTTTCAAAAAGCAGGACGATAAAAATAAGGATGGTTTTGAATTGCTTACCGACAACTGGATCTATCTGCAGGATAAGAACCTGATCGCAGGAAGGCTCCAGATTTTTAATAACTGGAGTCCGGAAATGGTTGAGGATAAAAACAATTTATGGGTCGGGATGGAATATTTCTG